>NZ_JBIRAW010000040.1:0-88251 GCF_044326315.1 Actinomadura sp. 9N407
CGGGGGCGGGGGCGGGGTTGGGCGCCCGCCCACGGCCCGGGTCAGGCGTCCCGGCGGCGGAGGGCGAGCATCGCGGCGGCCAGGGGCAGCGCCGCGTACGCGACCATCACCGCGACGGCCGCGGCGGGCGGCAGGACGGCGCCGAACACCGAGTTCTCGTTGTCCTGGCCGATCACCTGCTCCGGCAGCGCGTCCAGCGTGAACGACGTGAACCGCTCGCCCCACGGGCCGGGCAGGAGGTTGCCGCCGATCGGCAGGATGTACCACAGCAGGACGATGGTGACGATCGCCGCCGCCGCCGACCGCAGCAGTGCCGCCAGCCCCAGCGCCAGCAGCGCGTAGACCGCCACCAGGCATCCGCGGACGAGGATCTCCGGCAGGTGGCCGGCGATCGGGCTCTGGAATCCGGCGATCGCCCGGTCACCGACGATCAGCCGGGTAGCGGCGAAGGTCCCGAGCACCACGAACAGCCCGGCGCCCAGCGCGAGGCCACCGACCACCGCGGCCTTGGCCGCCAGCACGGCGGACCGTCCCGGTGCGACGGTGAGCGTCGTACGGATCATGCCCGAGCGGTACTCGGAGGTGATCGCGAGCACGCCCAGCACGGCCAGGCACAGCCCGGCGGCCCAGCCGGCCAGCCAGGCGGGCTCGGCCATGCCGAACCGGGCCCGCTGCTCGGGGGACGACCGGTCCCAGATGCCGACCCCCTGCCAGGTGATCAGCAGGAACAGCGCCATGACGGCGAGCGCGGCACCGAGCACGACGGCCGTCGAACGGGCCGTGCGCAGCTTCAGCCACTCGGCGGCGATCACGTCTCTGATCATCGGGGTTCCTCCGTCGACACCGATTTCGCCGTTGGCACCGGCGAGGGGGATGAGGTCATGAGTCCCTCCGTACGAACGTGACGGCGCCGGCGGCCAGGGCCGCGACCGCGTACGCCGCCAGCATCGCGATCGCCCCGGCGGGGGAGAGCGTCCCCATCTCCCCGGACGAGCCGGGTGCCGCCGCGATCTGGTCGGCGAGGTTGGTCAGGAGCACCGACGTGGCGCGCTCGCCCCAGGGCGCGGGCAGGAGGTTCGCGATCGACGGCAGCACCATGAGCAGGACCACGACCGCGGTGATCGTCGCGGCGGTCGACCGGAGCGCGGCGCCCGCGCCGTACGCCACCAGCGCGATGACCGCGGCCGACGCGGCCATCGCGAGCAGATGCGGGACCTGCTCGCTCACCGGCGCACCGAACGACGGCACCGCCCGGTCGCCGACGATCAGCCGCCCGGCGGCCACGGCCACCGTCATGCACGCCAGCCCGGTGACCAGCGTGACCCCGCCGACCAGCACCGCCTTGGCCGCGAACAGCGCCGGCCGGCGCGGCACGGCGGCGAGACTGCCCCGGATCATGCCGGTCGCGTACTCGGCGGTGATCGCCAGCGCGCCCAGCACGGCGGCACAGATCGGCAGCGCCAGGACCAGCGGCTGTTCCGCCGGCGCGGTCTGGATGGTGGCCCGGCGCTCGGGCGTCAGACCGTCCCAGTAGGACGCTATGTACCAGGACCAGAGGCCGCACAGGAGCACGAACGCGGCCAGCACGCTCAGGATCCAGGCGGTCGAGCGTACGGAGCGCAGCTTGAGCCATTCCGAGGCGAGCACGTCCATCACGACCCGGCCCCCGTCCCGGAGGTTCCGGCGATCACGGCCTGCCCGTTGCGCATCAGTGAGCTGTTCGCGTGTCGCATCCCCGGGCCGTTCACGCGGGGTTCCTTTCGGCCCGGTACTGGGTGCTGTCGGAGGTCAGTTCCATGTAGGCGTCCTCGAGGGAGGCGCTTCGCGGTGTCACCTCGTACAGCGGTATCCCCTTGGCCGCCGCCAGGTCGCCGATCTCGGCCACGTCCAGCCCGTGCACCGACAGGTCACCGGTCTGCCCGGACTCCACCCGCGCGCCCGCCGCGACGAGCGCCGCCGACAGCTCCGGCCCGCGCGGCGACCGCACCAGTACGCCCTGCCGGAACCGGTCGGCCAGCTCCTGTACGGAGGTGTCGGCGATCAGCCGGCCCCGGCCGATCACGATCAGCCGGTCGGCGGTCAGCGCCATCTCGCTCATCAGATGGCTGGAGATCAGCACGGTGCGGCCCTCACCGGCCAGTGCCCGCATCAGCTCGCGGATCCAGCGGACGCCGTCCGGGTCCAGCCCGTTCACCGGCTCGTCGAACAGCAGCACGCCCGGGTCCCCGAGCAGCGCCGCAGCGATGCCGAGCCGCTGCCGCATCCCCAGCGAGAACCCGCCGACCCGCTTGCGCGCGACGCCCGCCAGGCCCACCTGCTCCAGGACGGCCGTCACCCTGCTCACCGGGATCCGGTTGCTGCGCGCCATCCAGCGCAGGTGATTGAACGCGCTGCGCCCGCCATGTGCGGCGTTGGCGTCCAGCAGCGCACCGACCTCGTGCATGGGATGGCGGATCTCCCGGTAGCGGTGCCCGTTCACGAGCGCCACCCCTGACGCCGGGGCGTCCAGCCCCAGCACGACGCGCATGGTGGTGGACTTGCCCGCCCCGTTCGGCCCGAGGAACCCGGTCACCGAACCCGGCCGTACCTGGAACGACAGGCCGTCCACCGCGACGGACCTGCCGTAGCGCTTGGTCAGCTCACGTACTTCGATCATGACGCCGACGGTTCCGTACCGGCCCGGTCCGGCACATCGGAGCGCGGTCGGGACCTCGGCCTCGGCCCCTGGGCCGACCCGCGCGCCCGTACGGGGCCCGGCTCCACCCCAGGTATGACATGCCCTGGCCTGACGCGCCCCTCACCCTGGGCGGATACCGTCGATGGGTGAACGACCCAGAGCTGCGCTCCCTCCTCGTCCGGCGGCTCAGCGGACGGCAGCTGATCGGCCTGGACGCCGTCGTCGCGCTCCTCTACACCATGGTGATGTTCGCGCAGCTCGGCCAGGAGGCGGACGCCGCGCTCGCCGAGTACGCCGTGCTGGCCCTCACCGGGCCACCGCTGATCGTCCGCCGGCGATGGCCGGTCCCCGTCTTCGCCCTCGTCCTGGCGATGACGGTCCTGGGGGCGGTGCTGGAGATGCCCCGCGATTCGCTCGTCGCCGCCGCGTTCGCGCTCTACCCGGCGGCCCTGTCGCTGCCCCGCCGCCGCTGGATCCCGACCTCGCTGATCGGCACGCTGAGCGGGCTCGTCCTGGTCATGGTCCCGCTCGCCGGCCCGGTCGGATCGGCCGCCTCCGACGTCGGTGAGCTGCTGATCGGCCTGGCGCTGATGGGCGGCTGCTGGACGCTCGGCCGGGCCCTGCGCGAGCGCCGGGCGTACGCGGCGCACTCGGCCCGCCAGCTGGCCGACCGCGCCGTCACCGACGAGCGGCTGCGGATCGCCCGCGAGCTGCACGACGTCGTCGCGCACAGCATGAGCCTGATCGCGGTCAAGGCCGGCGTCGCCGTCCATGTCGCCGAGGCCCGCCCGCAGGAGGCCCTCGACGCCCTGCGCGTCATCGAGGACACCAGCCGCGGCTCGCTCGCCGAGATGCGCCACCTTCTCGGCGTGCTGCGCGAGAACGGCCCGCCGGAAGGGGATCTCGCCCCCGTACCGGGCCTCACCGGGCTGGCGGCCCTCGTGGACCGGGCCGCGATGGCCGGCGTACGGGTCGACCTCCAGGTCCGCGCGACGGACCTGCCCGAGGGCATGGCGCTCGCCGTCTACCGGATCGTCCAGGAGGCGCTGACGAACATCGTCAAGCACGCCGCCCCCGCCCACGGCCGCGTCCTGATCGAGCAGGACGCGTCCGAAGTGCGGATCGAGGTGACCGACGACGGCCCCGGCGTCCGTGTCCTGCCCGGCGATCCCGGCGGCCACGGGCTGATCGGCATGCGCGAACGGGCGATGATGTACGGCGGAGCTCTCACCGCGGGCCCCCGCCGCGAAGGCGGCTTCGCGGTCTCCGCCCGGCTGCCGTACGACCGGAGCACCCCGTGACCGACCCTGGCCCCGATCCCATCCGCGTCCTGATCGCCGACGATCAGGCCCTGCTGCGCGGAAGCCTGCGCGTCCTGCTCGAGAACAGCCCCGGCTTCCAGGTCGCCGGCGAGGCGGGCGACGGGACCGAGGCCGTCGCACTCGCCGCCCGCACGGGACCGGACGTGATCCTGATGGACGTCCGGATGCCCGAGATGGACGGCATCGAGGCCACCCGCCGCGTCTGCGCCGCCACGCCGTCCGTACGGGTGCTCATCCTCACCACGTTCGACCTGGACGCCTATGTGTACGCGGCGCTGCGCGCGGGAGCGAGCGGCTTCCTGCTCAAGGACACCGTCCCCGCCGATCTGCTCGCGGCCGTCCGCGTGATCGCCGCCGGTGAGTCCCTGCTCGCCCCCACCATCACCCGCCGCCTCATCGCCGAGTTCGCCGGCCGCCCCGACCCCGCGTACCGTCCGGCGAGCGGCCTCGACGGCGTCACCGACCGCGAACGCGAGGTCCTCGGCCTCATCGCCCGCGGCCTGTCCAACACCGAACTGGCCGAGCACCTGCAGCTCAGCGTCGCCACCGTCAAGACCCATGTCGGCAACCTGCTGGCCAAACTCCACGCCCGCGACCGCGCCCAACTCGTCATCGCCGCCTACGAGACCGGCCTGGTCCGCCCGCGCCCCTAGGGTGTCCCGTGATCCCGGCATGGTAGGTGAGAGCCCGGTGCCGACCTTGGGCTTTGCCCGGTCCCTGACCGATCGCCCAGAACATCTAGAGTGAGTGATCATGGCGACGGAACGATGGGCATTGGGCGGCGACCTGAGCGTCGCGAGGATCGGGTACGGCGCGATGAAGCTGACCGGCTGGCCGAAGGGCGACCGGCCCCGCCGGGAAACGGCCCTGGCCATCCTGCGCCGGGCCGTGGAACTCGGGGTGAACCACATCGACACCTCGCACTATTACGCGCGTGACGGGGTGGCGGCCAACGAGCTGATCCGAGAGGCACTGCATCCCTACCCGGACGATCTGGTGATCGTGACCAAGGTCGGGGCGCTGGTCGAGGGCTCCGACCTCGACCTCCCGGCGGATGAGAAGACCGGCCTCACGCCCGACAACCTGCGCCGTGGTGTCGAGGCGAACCTGCGCACGCTCGGCGTGGACCGCCTGGATGTGGTGAACCTGCGGATGGGTGACCTGGACCGCAGCCGGACAGCGCTGGCCGCACCTCTGGAGACCTTGCTCGCTCTGCGGGAGGAGGGCCTGATCCGCCATCTGGGCGTCTCCAACGTCAACGCCGCCGAGTTCACCGAAGCCTGCGAGATCGCACCGATCGCCTGCGTTCAGAACCTCTACAACCTGTCCCGGCGCGATGACGACCCCCTCATCGACGCCTGTGCGAGGGACGGCATCGCCTACGTGCCCTTCTTCCCGGTCGGCGGCTTCCAGCCGCTCACGGCCGAGCACCTGAACGTCGTGGCCGCCCGCCACCGCGCGACCGTGCCGCAGGTGGCCCTGGCCTGGCTGCTGACCCGATCTCCGAACATCCTGCTCATCCCCGGCACCGGCTCACTCGACCACCTCGAAGAGAACATCGCCGCCCGCGCGCTGAGGTTGAGCCCGGAAGACATCGCCGAACTCGTCGGGTAGGGACGCCACGGCGGACACTCCCGGCACCGCCTGACGGGCGCATGATCCTCGTGATGGCCGAGGCCAGAACGACCTGCCACCAGTGAGGGAGCCACCTGCCGCCTGCGCCGGAAAATCGGTTGAGCGATCAGCCTCTCCGCCTCCACTGTGGACACCGAACACCACCCGAGGAGCGCGATGCGGACGATCCGTGCCGGATTCGACCAGAACTCGATCACGGTCTACCAGGCGTACCGTCCTGAGATCGGTGTCCCGGCCGTCGAGCAGGGCCGGTTCGTGCCCCCGTTCTCCCGTGGCCGGATGACCTGGATCAAGCCCTCCTTCCTGTGGCTGATGGCCCGCAGCAACTGGGCCCGCAAGCCGGGCCAGGAGATGATCCTCGCGGTACGGATCACCCGGACCGGCTGGGAGGAGGCCCTGGAGCAGGCCGTACCCACCCATCCGGACCGCCGCGTCTACGCCGGCAGCGACCAGTGGAGGGCCCATTTCGCGAAGGCCCTCGTCCACGTCCAGTGGGACCCGGAACGCACCCTGCGCGGGCAGAAGTCCGACGCCCGGAGCATCCAGATCGGCCTGAGCCGCCATATCGTCGACCGCTACGTCGACGACTGGACCGTCGCCATCGAGGACCGGACCCCGCTGGTCCGTAAGATCCACCGGCACCTCATGGACGGCCAGGTGTCCAAGGCCGAGCGCCTGCTCCCGCGCGAGCGCCCCTATCCGCTCCCCGCCCCGCTGGCCAGGCACCTCGCCACCGACTGATTCGATCGCGAGCTGGTGTGGTGACGGGTGAGCATCCTGCTGTGCCCGGAGACGATCCTCGGTGGCTGGTGGCTGGTGGCTGGTGGCTGGTGGCTGGTGGCTGGTGGCTGGTGGCTGGTGGCTGGTGGCTGGGGGCAGTAGCGGTGGTCGGCAAGGGGGTGTCGTCAATGCTCTGGTGGGTTGGCGTTCTCCTTTTAGTGAGGGTGAGGGTGAGCGGGAGGGGCGAGTGTCAGGACGAGGCGTTGTGTGAACGCGCCCCGGGCGGTCTCCTTCGCGGCGCGCAGGCCCTCCAGGTCTTCCGGGGCGAGGTCGTGCAGGGCGGCCAGGGCGTGGACGACCTCGAGGATGTCGGCGAGCTCGGAGGGGTCGCCCGACGCCACGTACTCAGCGGCCTCCTCGTACAGCTTCGAGCGCAGTAGCGCCGGGTATTCGGACGGGTCGGCGATGCGCGTGGCGGGCTCCTTGCCGGCGGTACGGATGATCTCCGGTATCCGGTCCCGGATCAGTTTCTCGGCGGGGCCGGCGACCGGGTCTCGGTGGCGGGCGTCGGCCGACCGAACCCCGACGCCGGCGAGTGCGCTGGTCGTCGCCTTGTGCTCCCTGGGGGACTCCATGGAGGGCGACGGTAGTCATCGATTGGATCTCGGTCTTCCACCCGTGGGGTGAAACAGGTTCTAATGGCGCATGGTTTCCGCCGTTCTGCCCCGCTCGCTCCGTGTCGGTTACGGTCTCGGCTCGTTCTGCTCCGGCACGTTCAGTACCGTCCCGGGTCTGCTGCTCCTCTACTACATGACCAACTCCCTCGGCGTGCCCGCCGTGCTCGCGGGGCTGGCGGTCTTCCTGCCCAAGGCATGGGACCTGGTGGTCAACCCGTACGTGGGGCGCTGGTCGGACCGCACGGTCTCGCGCCATGGCCCCCGGCGGCCCTGGCTGCTCGCGGGCGCGGTGCTGCTGCCGCCCGCCTTCGCGCTGACGTTCGCGGGCAGCCCGGTACGGGGCGCGGGCGCGGCGCTGTACGTGGGAATGCTGTTCCTCCTCGCCGCCACGGCGTACGCCCTGTTCGAGGTGCCGTACAAGGCGATGCCGGCGGAGATGACCGACGACTACCACGAGCAGTCGTCGCTGCTGACCTGGCGGATGGCCTTCCTCGGTCTCGCGATCCTCATCTCCGGCGGGCTGGCCCCCGCCCTGGTCAACATCGAGGACGGCGAGCCCTCGTTCGCCGGCTACCGGCTGATGGGGTTGGTCATCGGCGCGGTGCTGCTGGTCGCGATGGTCGCCACGTTCTTCGGAACGGCACGGGCGCCGCGCGTCGAACGTGCCGTGCCCGAGCACAGCACCATCAAGAGCCAGCTCGCCGCCGCGCGCGGGAACCGCCCGTTCATGCTGCTGATGGCGATCAGCGCGGCCCAGATGCTCGGCGTGGGGATCATGCTGTCCGGCTCGCCGTACTTCGCCTCCTATGTGGTCGGGAACACGGGTGCGGTCACGACGCTGTTCCTCGGGATCATCGGGCCGATGCTGGTGCTGATGCCCGTCTGGGTGCGGGTGTCGCGCAAGTTCGACAAGCGGCTGAGCATGATGGTGGCGACCCTGCTGTTCATGATCGGAGCCATCGCCCTGTCGATGACCCCGGTCTTCGGGACGCTGTACGCCCATGGCTGTGTCGTGATCATGGGGATCGGCTATGCGGGCGTGCAGCTGCTGCAGTTCTCGATGCTGGCCGACACCCTCATCTACGACGAGCTGCGCTCGGGCAAGCGCCGCGCCGGAATGTTCACCGGGCTCTGGACGGCGGTCGAGACGTTCATGATGGCGCTCGGCGCGCTCGTGCTGGGCGGGGTGCTCGCCGTGTCCGGGTTCATCTCCTCCGAGCCGGACAAGCCCGTCGCGCAGCCGGACAGCGCGATCGACGCCATCGTCTTCGGCGGTGCCCTGGCACCCGGGCTGCTCATGCTGCTCGCCATCGTCTGCACCTTCAAGTACGACCTCACCGCCGATCGCCTCAACGCACTCCGCGCCTCCCGCCCCGACCCCGTCGCCGACCATGCCTGACGGGCGGGTAGGCCGGGATCGGCCGCGCCTGTCAGGCTGGGTGGTCCGTGCCGCAGCTGATCAGGTCGTACAGCACGGGCGGGACCTCGTCCCAGAGCCATTCGTTCAGGGTGCCGGGGAAGTCCTCGGGCGGGCCCATGCCCATCACGTGGGGCCCGGCCGGGGTGAGCCGTACGACGACGGGCTCGTCGTTCCAGACGGGCTCGCGCGCGCCCCAGAAGGCGGCGAAGTCCCTGCCCGTGAGCGGCAGGTCCCGAGGGAACGTGTGGTCGCCGGCCTGGTCGCTCATGGGCAGTAAACGCTGCGCCGCCGTACGGACGATGTTGAGCGCGGCGAGGTCGTGCGGGCAGGAGACGCCCGTGATCCGCAGCTCGGGCAGGCCGAAACGGGTCAGGCCGCGCGTGGTGTACGCGACGCAGGCGCAGCCGTCGATGTCGTCGTCGGAGACCCTGCAGCGGCCGGCGTTCCGGTAGGGCGGGAGCCAGGCGCCGAGCCAGTCGTCGGCCAGCCTGAACCGGGCGTCGAGGCAGGACCGGGCCGGCAGGATCTGCCCGGTGTCGAGGTCGACGGGGACGGCGTCGAGGTGCTCGGCGATGGAGCACGCCACGGCCCGGGCCAGCTGGAGCGCGAACGGGCGGTCGCCGGCCGGTGCCAGGGCCTTGACTCCGATGTGGTGCGCGGCATCGAGCGCGCGGGCCTCGGCGCCGGGATCGTCATCGGTGACGCCGGTGGCGTGCTCGATGTTCCAGGGGGAGTAGGCCGCCGGATAGGAGCTGATCGTCAGCCGTGGCGTGCCCAGCCGTTCGACCGCCGCCCCCGCGAAGGGCTCCCCGAGCCCGCGGAGGGCGGCGAGCGGCGGCTCACCGGGGTCGCGGCCGGTGGCGACGACGAAGCACGAGGTGGTCCGCTCGGGAACGGTGAAGCCGATGGACTCGGACATGGAACGCCTCCTCGGGCCGGGCCGGACGACTGGCCTCCAGCCTGGAACGAGGTCGCACCCGAGTGCGGTAGAACGAGATTCTGTGGATAACCCGGCGGATCCGGGCCGTTCAGAAGGCGCAGGGCAGGGTCTTGATGGCGTTGATGAAGCTGGCGCGCTGCCGGACGGGCTCGGCGGTCGCGTGGACATCGGGCAGGCGGCCGAACAGTTCGCGGAGCAACACGGTGATCTCCCGGCGGGCCAGATGCGCGCCCAGGCAGAAATGCGGCCCCGCGGCCCCGAATCCCACGTGCGGGTTAGGAGAACGGGTGATGTCGAACGCGTACGGGTCGTCGAAGACGTTCTCGTCGCGGTTCGCCGAGTTGTAGAAGAGCAGGACACGCTCGCCCTGCCGGTAGGTGTGCCCGGCCAATGCGTGGTCGCGGGTGAGGGTGCGGCGCATCCACGTCACGGGTGTCGCGTAACGGACGACCTCTTCGACCGCACCCGGAAGCCGCTCGTCCAGGTCGGACAAGAGCAGGGCCTTCTGCTCGGGGTGCGCCGTGAAGAGAGCGAGTGAATGGGACAGGGCGTTGCGTGTGGTCTCATTGCCCGCCACCACGAGAAGCGTGAAGAACCGCGCCAGTTCGAGGTCGGTCAGGGCCTCGCCGTCCACGTTCGCTTGGGTGAGCGCCGTGACGAGGTCGTCCGCGGGCTCCGCACGGCGCCGCGCGCTCAGGTCGGCCATCAGCGCGTGCAGGTAGCTGAAGCTCTCGTCCAGGATCGTGGCGCGGTCCTTGCCGTCCGGTCCGACGTAGTCCGGGTTCCCGATCGCGAGGATCGCCTCGGTCGCGTCGGTGACGGCGTCGTACTCCGCGTCCGGGATGCCGGTCATCGCGCAGATGATCCGCAGCGGCATCGGCATCGCGACATGCTCGACGAAATCGCAGGGACCCCGTTCGACCAGCTCGTCGACGATGCGCCCGGCCAGCTCGGCCACGTCGCCGGTGAACCTGCCGATCATGCGCGGGGTGAACGAGCGGGACACGATCCGGCGCAGCCGGGCATGCCGCGGATCGTCCAGGCTGATCATGGAGCCGGAGTACTCGACGAGCTGCGGCGGCGGGTCGGCCAGGCTGACCGAGGTCGGCTGGGAGCTGAACACCTCGGGGGTACGGCTGGCCTCGGCGACCTGCTCGTAACGGGTCAGCGCGTAGAAACCCGGCTCGCCGTCGACCGGGCAGAACACCGGCCCCTCGACGGCGCGCAGGCTTTCGAACGTGGCGTCGCGTTCCGCTTGGGTTCCGGCCCAGAAGTCCAGGCTCACGAGGTTCGGTTCGCGTACGAGGGACATCGCCGGCACCTTCCGCCATGGGGCAACAGAACGCCGCCGCCAGGCTAACCCGCGCCGTCCCGGCAAAGCGATCAGGGCCGGGCGACGGTCTGGGACCATCGCCCGGCCCTGCGGACGTTCTCGCGGGCACCGCGCCGTGCCATCGGCGCGGTGCCTCTAGCCCTGGCTCAGCGGGAGCCCAGGTCGACGTAGTGGCGCTCGCCCGGACCCACGTACACCTGGCGCGGACGGCCGATCTTGGTGGCGGGGTCGTTCATCATCTCGCGCCACTGGGCGATCCACCCAGGCAGCCGGCCCAGGGCGAACAGCACGGTGAAGGCGTTGGTGGGGAAGCCCATCGCCTTGTAGATGACGCCGGTGTAGAAGTCGACGTTCGGGTAGAGCTTGCGCTCGATGAAGTAGTCGTCGTTCAGCGCGACGTCCTCGAGCTGCATCGCCAGGTCCAGCAGCGGGTCGGACTTGCCCAGCGTCTCCAGGACGTTGCGGGTGGCCTTCTTCACCACGGCCGCGCGCGGGTCGTAGTTGCGGTAGACCCGGTGGCCGAAGCCCATCAGCTTGACGCCGGGCTCCTTCTTCTTGACCCGCTCCACGAACGAGGGGATGTCCCCGCCGTTCTCGTGGATGCCCTCCAGCATCTCCAGCACGGCCTGGTTGGCGCCGCCGTGCAGCGGGCCGAACAGCGCGTCCACCCCGGCCGAGATGGAGGAGAACAGGTTGGCGTGGCTGGAGCCCACGAGCCGCACCGTCGACGTCGAGCAGTTCTGCTCGTGGTCGGCGTGCAGGACGAACAGCATGTCCAGGATGCGCACGATCTCGGGGTCGACCTCGTACGACTGCGTCGGCAGCCCGAACGTCATCCGCAGGAAGTTCTCCACGTACCCCAGCGAGTTGTCGGGGTACAGCAGCGGCTGCCCGATCGAGGTCTTGTACGCGTAGGCCGCGATGGTCGGCAGCTTGGCGATGAGCCTGATGCTGGACCGGTCGACCTGCTCGGCGTCGAACGGGTCGAGGCTGTCCTGGTAGAAGGTCGACAGGGCGCTCACCGCGGACGACAGCACCGCCATCGGGTGGGCGCGCCGCGGGAACGCCGAGAAGAACGCCCGGAACTTCTCGTCCAGCAGCGTGTGGTTGCGCACGCTGTCGGTGAACGACCAGAGGTCGTCCGCGGACGGCAGTTCCCCGTAGATCAGCAGATAGGCGACCTCCAGGAAAGACGACTTCTCCGCCAGCTCGTCGATCGGGTAACCGCGGTAACGCAGGATCCCCGCGTCACCGTCGATATACGTGATCTCCGATGTGGTGGACGCGGTGTTGGTGAAACCGGTGTCAAGGGTGACTTGACCGGTCTCCTTGAGCAGGCTCCCGATGCGCAGGCCGGATGGGCCCTCGCTCGCCTGCGTCACCTCGAGGGGCATCCGCCCGCCCGCGTGGTTGAGCTCGAAATCGGACATACTCTCTCTCGCTCCCAACTCCGTCCACACCTGCGTAGACGCTCCGTACTTCATCGTATCCAGGCGATCATGCGCTCTGATCCCCGGCCTGCCCGCAGTTGACGGTGGTGGTCGACGCCTCCTCCGGCCGAGGCAGGATCGCCGTGACCTCCGTCACGGTCTGCTGGTTCTCGCCGATGAGGGACGCCACGTCCGGCGGCAGCCACTCCTCGCCGTAGTGGGCGTCGAGCAGCAGCGACAGCGCCGTCAGTACCTGCTCGGGCGTCGGACGTTCCCCGGCCTCCTTGGAGAGGCTGCGGGTGACGAGACCGCGCATGGGCTCCGGCAACCCTGTCAGATCAGGTTCCCCGTAGACGATGCGGCCACGCACCTTGCGATCGGCGCCGAACGGCCCTCGGCCGACCGCCGCGTACACCAGCGTGGCTCCCAGGGAGAAGACGTCGCTCTGCGGCGTGATGTCCTCGCCCAGGGCTTGTTCAGGGGACATGTAGGCGGGCGTACCCAGGATCTGCGACCGCGACAGCGGAACGGCGCCGAGGGGACGGGCGATGCCGAAGTCGATGACGCGGGGGCCGTCGGCGGCGAGCAGGACGTTCGACGGCTTCAGGTCCCGGTGGACGATCCCGGCCCGGTGGATGGCGATGAGCGCCTCCGCAAGGCCCGCCCCGAGCCGGCACGCCGCCTGCTCGGGCAGCGGCCCCTTCTCCGTGACCGCGGCCGAGAGACTGACACCGTTGATGTACTGCGTCGCCAGCCACGGGTGCTCGGCGTCCGGATCGGCGTCCACGACCGGTGCGGTGTAGAAACCGCTGACCGATTGAGCTGAGGCCACCTCGCGGCGGAACCGCTCCCTCCAGTGGGGATCGCCCAGCAGTTCGGACCGGATCACCTTGACGGCGACCAGCCGGCGGCTCGGCGAACTGGCGAGGAAGACCTGCCCCATGCCGCCCTCTCCCAGCTTGGCGGCCACCCGGTAAGGCCCGATCGTCCTGGGGACGTCAGGGGGCAGAGGCTGCATGGGCACCGATTCCGATCACGACGGGTGAACGTCTCATGTTCCCATGACGAAACCCTGCCTCATGTCCAGGGGAGTGCGGCTCGTTCCTCCCAGTAGCGCTCAGGCGTAACGGCCACGGACCCCAGCGCATCTTCGTCAGAACCGAGATCCAACGCCGCCAGGTTGGAACGGAGTTGATCCGTACTCACCGCGCCGATGAGGGCCGTGTCGGCCCAGGGCTGCCGCAACACGACCCCAAGGGCCACGGCGTCCGTTCCCACACCCTGCTCGTCCGCCACTCGCCGGACCGCTTCTGGTGCTTGTACGGCCAGCCGGCCATTGGCGAGTGCCTCCTTCACCAGCACATGGGCGCCGCCTGCATGTGCCTCGCCGAGAGCCGTCCCGGCAGAGGGCTCAAGGACGTTCCATGTGGACTGGACCGCGGTGAACAGGCGCTGCCCCTCCACCTCCAACTCCAGAGCCCTACGCACGGTCTCGCCTTGTAGCGGCCCGGAGGTGGAGAACCCCACGCGTACCCCGTCCCCCGCCACTTCAGCGAGGGCGGCCTGCAACGCTCGATCGCCGAACAAAGGGCTGTCCAGTGTGAGCGAATGCACCTGGTAGAGGTCGAGGGCGTCGCCCAGGAAGCGCCTGGTCTCGGCGTACTGCTCGCGAAAGCGCCGCAGGCTGTGCTCTTTCACCTCGTGCACATCGGCGTCCACCCGCCATCCGCCGACGTAGGCGTACCCCCACTTGCTGGACACCGTCACGTCCCGGTGCCCGCGCTCGGCCAGCCAGCCGCCAAGGAACTCCTCGGATCGCCCGTACGAGCGCGCCGCGTCCACCCAGCGCACGCCCGCCGCGTACGCGGCGTCCAGAACGGCCCACGTGGCCTTCCGGAGATCGTCCACCCCGCGCTGCGGCGGCAGGGCCTCCGCGCGCCCCACGTTGATGTACGCGGGCCGCCCCAGCGCGGCCAGGCCCAGTCCCAGACGACCTATGTCACTCATGTCACCAGCCTCGCACGAAGAGTTATCCACAGAACGGCGTTCCACTGTCGCGGCCACGCGGCGTCGACGACGCTGTTGCCGACCGTATCCGGCAGGCAAGCGGGCAAGGAGTACACGACATGGGCACCACGATGAAGGCCGGCGCCGACCTGGGCTTCCGGCAGCTGGCCGGCCGCCTCGGGCTGGCCGCCTGGCAGCTGCGGCTGGCCGTCGAGCACGGCCTGGTCCCCGAGCCGGACGCCGAGGGCCGGTGGCCGGCCGAGACGGCCGGCCGGGCCCGGACCGGAAAGATCATCGAGGCGTTCGGCGAGCAGCCCCCGGTCGGCGCCGAAAAGGCCGCCGCCCGCCTCGCGCCGCGGCTGGCCCTCGACGTCGAACGCGCCGACGTCGAGGTCCTCGTCGCGCGCGGCGAGCTCACCGTCATCAGCCGCTACCGGCGGTACCCCATCTACCTGCTCCGCGAGTTGGACGCCCTCGACGCCGAGCGCGTCTCCGAGGTCGTCGCCAACCGCAAGGGCCCGCTGTTCGACACCGTCGAGGCCAAGGCCGCCGCACTCGTCCTGGACTGGCCCAAGGACGTCTTCGACCGGATCGCCGCCGACCGGGCCCTCCCGACCGACCAGCTCGGCCGCTACTCTCTCGCCGACGTCCGCGCCCTGGCCGCCGACGGCGACCTCGGCGCGCGAGTCAACGCCGAACGCCATCGCCGCGCCCTGGCCCGGGCCCGTCGCAACGAGGAACGCCACGAGGACGCCCTCCGCACCTGGATGCTGCGCTGCGGCGCCTACCTCGACCGCACCGCCGACGACCCGCCCGACCCCAAGGCCGCCTCCCGAGCCCTGCGAGCCCTCAAGGTCCTCAGATCCACCGTCCACCTCCACCCCGCCTAGCCCAGCGGCGCCTGCCGCAGGCCTGCACGGCGGTCCTCTGGACGGCGGGTCAGCGGCGTCGGGCGCGGGATCTGCGGGGCGGCTCCGCGCGGGGCGATCGCTGGAGCCGGATGGTCGCGAAGAGACGGTCGCGGGCTTCGGTACGGGACATCGCGGGCAGGCGCTCGGGGAGGACGCCGGAGAGGGCGGGCGGCGCCTCGGGCAGGCCCTCCTCGTCGACCGTGACATGGTCGCCGGGCCAATCGCCCAGCAGGAGGGCGGTGAACGCGCCGGGATGGCGGGCGAGGAGCTCGCCGATCCGGTCGGCGTCCTTGGCGCAGTCGGCCACCAGCAGCAGGCGGCGCGCCGGTGCGGCCCCGGCGTCGCGGCGGATGGCCAGTTCGGTCTCCAGGTAGGCCAGCGCGGCGTCCAGGTTGCCGGGGATGAACAGGCCCGCGCCGGTGTCGTCGAGCAGGTCGTCCTCGGCCAGCCCGAACAGCGCGCCGGTGTCGGGCCGGGGGACGATCACCAGGGTGCTGTCGCCGCAGTCCTCCAGCGCGGCCAGTGCGATCACGCGCGCTGTGGCGGCGGCGCCGGCACCGGACAGGGCCAGCAGCGGGACGGCGAACGGGTCGATCGCCGGCCGGTAGCCGAAGGCGCCCATGTGCTGGAACGGCAGGGGACCGGGGACGACGAGGGGAGGACCGGCCATGGCGTAGAAACGGTGCCGCATCGGGTAGCCGATCGCGACCGCGGCCGGAAGGAGCAGGCCGAGCAGCAGCAACGGCCGCAAGGTCCCCGTCCCGGCCGATTCTCTGGCGAGATTCTGCGTGGGAATCGCCGTGACGGGCGGTGGTGCGGGGGGCACGGTGCTGGGCGGGGCGGTGACGATCCGCCGTGGGCTGGGCCGCTCGTCCGGCTCGGACCGCGGCCGGGGCTTGGGCGGTGCCTTGCGGCGGCGCTCCCGGGGACGGGCTTCCAGCCCCCGGCGGTCCTGGTACATCGCCCGCCACGCCGCCCTGCACTTGCGCCAGGTATGCCAGTCGCCCGAGCGCATGGCCAGGCGGCAGTCGGCGGGCATGGTCCTGCGCGGCCGCGGCTCGTCGGCCGCCGCGGGCTGGGTCATGCCGAACGAGGCGGCGCCGACCATGGCCAGGCAGCCCAGCAGCCCGCACGCGCAACGGACGGCCGCACGAGGGGAGCCGGTTCGGCCGAGGTCAGCCAGCAAGCGCTTCATCTTCGCCCCGGGGGGATCGCGGTGGTCAGCGTCAGGTAGCCGATCATAGTCAGTTTGGCTACGGAGCGTTGACATTTGGTCACAGTTGTTCGTGTGGTCGAGCCGCTTCTCCAAGCCATGGGCCCGCAGCGGTAAAGCCCCGCTCCACTTGTCGTGGAGTGAGGCATTGGACCCGGTGTGGGTGTAGCCGGTCGGATTTGACCCACGCGTCCGCTCGACGGGCTACGGGGCCGCGAGGGGAGGCCGGGCCGCGCCCGGGGTCTGGTCGAAGCGGGCGCGGAAGGCTCGGGTGAAGTGCGACTGGCTGGTGAAGCCCCAGCGATGGGCGATGTCGGCGATGGTCGTACGGCGCGATGCGGGATCGCGGAGCTGGTCGCGGGCCCGGGTCAGGCGCCGGTCCAGGATGTAGCGGGCCGGGGTCAGATCCTCCGGCGCGAAGACCCGGCTGAGGTGCCGGACGGAGATGCCCAGGGAGTCGGCCACATGACGGGTGGTGAGTCCCGGGTCGTGTAGATGGCGGTCGATGTAGTCCTTGGCGACGACGGACTGGAGGAGGCGGCTGGGCGACGAACCGGGTGCACGTTCCGTGGTCGACAGGTGGATGAGCCCGAGGATGACCTCTTCGGCGTTCGTGACGTTCCCCGGAACGGTTCCCGTGGTGATGTCCAGCAGCAGTGAGCGCAGGGCTCTGCTGGTGGCGGTCTCGTCCACGATCAGCGGGGCGGGCAGGCCCGCCCCGTCGAAACGGTCCCTGAACGCTTCGCGGGGGATGTCCACGAGGAGTTTGCGCATGGAGGTCGAGAAGCCGAAGAGGTACGGCTTGGTGGTGTCGTACAGGACCATCTCGCCCGCCCGGACGGTGAGGCAGCCGCCGGGGTGGAAGAAGACCGCGTCTCCCCGCAGCACCAGGCTCGCGAACACCGAGTCCTTGGGAAGCTCGCGGCAGATGCGGGGCGTGCGCTCGATGACGTGCGCGTTACCGGCGATGTCGGTCAGGCCGAGCGTGCCGACGCGCAGGTTGGCCTGCCGGGCCAGGAGCCCGTCCTCGGCGTACGAGGTGCAGGTCAGCCCGACCAGCGCCCGGGCGTTGTGCTCCTCCCAGAAGGCGATCCGCTCGGCAGGCGCGACGCCTTCGGTCGACACCCGGGACAGCAGCACGGCCATCACCTCCCGACTGGGACGAGTCTATTCATCCCCCGGCGGGCGTGGCCGGTTGCGGCTTTGTGGCGGTCACCGCCGTTTCGCGGTTGATCGGCGGCAGGGCATGGCATAGGGAAGGTCCGTGCCCTTCACACTCAGTCATCCCGCCGCCGTGATCCCGCTCGCCCGAGGCCGGCTGGTGCCCTCGGCCCTCGTGGCGGGCTCGATGGCGCCGGACGTACCGTCCTTCCTCGGCCTGGCAGAGGGGCTGCGGGCCGCCACGCACGAACCGGTCGGTGTTCTCACCGTGGATCTCGTGCTCGGCATAGTGCTGCTCACCCTGTTCCAGGTGGTGTGGAAGCGGCCCCTGGTCGCGCTGGCGCCCGGCTGGGCACGGCGGCGGCTCACCGGTCCGGCGACGGGTTTCCGGCGCTCGATGATCGTCTGGGTGCCGCCGTCGGTCCTCGTCGGGGGGGTGACCCACGTGTTCTGGGACGCCTTCACACACCGCTACCACGGGTTCGCCGATGTGATGCCCGCCCTGGTGACGACCTCCTTCGCGGGCATGGAGGCCTACCGCTGGCTGCAGTACGGGAGCGGCGTGATCGGCATCGCGGTCATCGCGTGGTGGCTGTATCGCTGGGCGCGCCGGGAGCCCGTCCATCCCGCGCCGCTGCCGGGCCTGTCCGGCCGGGCCGTGCTCGGGGTCGTCGGAGCGGTGGCGGCCGCCGCGATCGCCGGTGGCCTGCTCGCGGCGGTCCTGCTGTTCAACCAGCCGGATCTTCCCCGGACGTTCCACATGACGGTGGCCAGCGGGGTCATCGGAACGATCTCCGCCGGAATCCTCTCTCTCACCCTGTACGGCGTGGCGTTCGTGCTGCTCGAACGCCGCGGGACGGCGACTTCCGGTCCGGATGAGCCGGTGCCGGATGAGGCGGTGCCGGATGAGCAGGCGCCGGACGGGCCGGTGACCAGGCTTGAGGGGCCACCGGCCCGGTAACGTTGACGAGGGTCAGCGGAAGAGCGAGTCGACGTAGGCGGCGCCGAGCCCCACCTTGTCGTAATGCTCGCGGCACATGGCGATGTAGTCGTGGACGTCGAAATAGCCGTCGGCGTCGCCGTTCTCGTCCAGCCAGATCAGCGGTCCCTTGACGATGAACATGGTCTTCATGGGCTCGTCGCTCTCGTACGCCACGAGCGTGTGGCCCTCGCCGGGCGCCTCGTAGACGAAGTCGCCGGCGGTGGCGGTCCACGGGCGTTCGAGGTATCCCCACTTGCCGGAGATGGTGTAAGCGAACACCTCGTGCGGGTGATAGTGCCGGTTGACCAGGCCCGCGCTGGTGGCGCGCAGGACGTCGGCCCAGGAATTGTCCTTGACGTTGATCCACAGCGGGCGTGAACCGACCGTTTCGGTGAACGGGACGTAGTAGCGGTCGTCGTCGGTGGCGACCTTCGACAGGTACACCTCCGGCAGGGCGTCCGGCTTCTGCGAGTTCTCGATGGGCTTGAGGGTCTTCCAGAACTCCTCGCGCGCTTCCTCGGGCATGGCCTCTCCTCGGTCGGGTGCCGTCGCCTTCAGTCAATACCGGGGAGACGGCGCCGTCTTTCCGGTCCCGGACGCGAGGGTTTGCCTATCGCGGACAAGCGACTTCCGTGCAAGTTCCGATGGTTCGTGGGTAGAGACAGTGGTCGTACTGGCCGAAGGCGGACGCATTGTCACAACGACCGGCACCGGCCGTCGGCGAAGAGTGCCGGACAGCCGGGCAATGCACAGGGTAAAGTCATGGTCACCCGCAGTTATCTCCCGCGGTGTCGTGTTCCGGCATGCCCACAGGGTCGGCAACGCCGAGAAAAGGGGCGAACGGGCCCGCGCGTACGCGACGGCGTGCGGCCGCCCGCCCGGCTCGGCGGCAGGCCCCGAAGGCGCCGGTGCCCCGTGGCCTGGGCCGGAGGGGGACACGCACGACCGACAAAATGAAAGGTAACGGCATGTGCCGACTGTTCGCCATGAGCACCGGTGGGCCCCGGATCCGGGCCTCGCACTGGTTGATGGACGCCCCCGGGTGCCTGCGGGCACAGAGCCACCGGATGCCGCACGGCGCGGGTCTCGGCTGGTTCTCGCTGGGCGACGAGCCGGTCCGGGACCGGGCTCCGCTCGCCGCGTTCGAGAGCCCCGACTTCGCCCTGCACGCCCGAAACGTGGTCTCGCACACGTTCGTGTCCCATGTACGTGACGCGTCGGTGGGCGGCCTGACGGTGCACAACTGCCATCCGTTCGTCATGAACGACCGGCTGTTCGCGCACAACGGGGTGGTCAAGGGCCGTTCCACGCTGCGTTCCTGGCTGACGGAGGTCGATCTCGCCCATGTGGCCGGGGAGACCGACTCCGAGCTGCTGTTCGCCTACATCACCGCGGAGATCCGCCGGAGGGGCGACACCACCGAAGGCCTCATCGAGGCCGTGCGCCGGATCGGTGCCGAGCTGCCGGTGTTCTCCTTGAACCTGCTCATCGCCGAGGCCGGGCGCCTCTGGGCCCTGCGCTACCCGGAGTCCAACGAGTTGTGGGTCCTGTCCCCCCAGCGCGGTGGCCTCAGCGGGCCGGGCTCGTCCGCCGGAACGCAGTGCGCCTCCGCGGCGCACGGACACGCCGGAGCCGAGGGGCATGTTCCGGCGGTCGTCGTGGCCAGCGAGCCGATGGACGGTCAGCCCGGCTGGCGGCTGCTCGAGCCGGGCGAGCTGCTGATCGTGAACGGGCTGAACGAGACCTCGGTGCACCCGTTCCAGCCCCTGCGCCACCCGTTGAGCCGGGCCGATCTGTCGCTGCGCGAGGCCGCCTCGCAGGGCGTGGTCGTACCCGACCCGCCCGCGGGCGATCTCGCGGTCGCCGCTGTGGCGGACGGCCGCTCGCCGGGCACCGAGGCCTAGCCGGTTCGCCCTCCGCGTGCCCGTGCGTGCCCCGTGCCCGTGGGTGCCCCGCGCCCTGCGGCGACCGGAGGGCGAGTCATTTGGCATGGGGATCGGAGGCGGTGGCAGACTCCCGGAATGACCGTCCCGCGCGTTGATCTCCTGGTCCGGCAACTCGACATCGCTTGGTCACTGCTGGAATACCACCTGAAGGACCTCGACGATGTGGTCTGCCTCTGGGAGCCGGCCCCCCACTGCTGGACCGTCCGGCCGGACGATCACGGCCGCTGGGTGGCCGACTGGCAGGTGCCGGAGCCGGATCCGGTGCCCGCCGTCACGATCGCCTGGGTGACCTGGCACATCGGCTTCTGGTGGACGACCACGATCGGGCACTGCTTCGGGTCGGGGGCGCCCGAGCGCGAGGCGATCACCTGGCCGGGCGGCGCCGCGGCGATGGCCGACTGGCTGCGCGGGCTGAACGAGGCGTGGCGGGTCAGGCTGCGCGACCTCTCCGACGCCGACCTCGACTCCACCGACCGTACCGCCGGGCTGCCGTGGGGACGGGATCTGACGCTGGCCGAGGTGGCGGGCTGGGTCAGCATCGAGCTGACCAAGAACGTCGCCGAGGTCGGCCTCATCCGCAACCTCCACGGCGCCCTGGGGCACGAAAGCGGTGCCCGCTGACCCTGGGTGTCCACTACCACGGGACGGGGGCCCGGAGGTGGCCAGAGGTGGATTCCGGGGGACATTTTGCCAACCTGGATCGTTCAGGGAGCGTCTGGTTCTTGGGGAAGGACCAGGAAAGCCCGGGGAGGGGGCGTTGGTCCGGTACGGGTGGGTGGTGTGCCTGGTAACGACACGCCGTTCGCCGTGGAAAAGACCACCAGTGGCCGGTCTTGTGTCGTTTCGCGCGGCATCGGGGGCGGATTATTGGGGATTGTGTACGTTGGGTAGATCAACACAGCCGTGAGCTGCGGGGATGATCTCTATGTCCGGCTCACGCGTCGATGGAGGAGGTACTCGTGGCCCGCACCCTGGCGAGGGGCACCCGTGTGACCGGTGCCGAGCGCACCCGGCTGGCGGCGGAGCTCGCCCCTCGGTACGCGGCAGGAGAAAGCATCCGAGACCTGGCCGCCGAGACCGGCAGGTCGTACGGATTCATCTACAACGTTCTCAAGGAGGCGGGGATCCCGCTGCGTGGGCGGGGCGGCAACACCCGCCGCAAGAAGGACTGACGAGGCGTCCCCCCGGGCTCCCAGGGGGGACGCTGCGGCGCGAACGGGACCGTGACGGACCCGAACGGGACCGTGACGAACAGGGGGCAGCGGCGGCGGACCGGGGGGTGCGCCGAAACAGGGGGACCGAAGCGGGGAGCAGGGGCCGCTAGCGGCCGGACACCTCGGAACGGGCGTTCAGGCTCGCCAGATCGGCGGCCGCGCGGCCGGCGGCCCAGCCCTCGTGGTTGGAGACCGTACGGGCCCGGCCCCTGGCCAAATTGGGGAACATCGTCTCGACGGCGTCGTCGACGGCCCGGTCGCGCGCGGCCAGGACGGGAACGAGGTCGCGCCCGCCGGGTTCGGAGGCGGCGGCCCGGCCGGCCGCCTCGCGGAGCCGCTCGCCGATGCGGGAGGCGTAGGCGTTCAGGAACGCGTGGCGGAACGAGCGGGTCCGTGACCGGCCCGCGGCATCGCGCCGGGGACCGGCGTGGACCATGGCCGTCGTCGCCTGGACCAGCAGCGAGGTGAACAGCATCTCGACCGCCGCGAGGTCGGCGGGGAAGCCCAGCACGGTGGAGAAGCCCAGCTCGCGGTGCCAGACCGCGCGGCAGCGGTTGGCGTCGGCGACCACGGTGAGCAGCGCCGCCTTGGGGCCGTCGTACGGGGTGTCCACGGCCATCCGGCGGCCGGCGGGCTCGCTCGTGCCGCCGAGTTCGGCGTCCAGCAGGGCGTGGTCGATGCTGTGCCGGGCCATCAGCTCCTGGGCGCGCGCGCTCAGGGCCTCGGCCTCCTCGGGGAACTCGGTCGACTCGGCCTTGGCCAGCAGGGCGCGTACCTTGCCGAGCATCCGCTGGTCGATCTCCGGCGGCCGGGCGGCGTCCGGTACGGCGGTACCGGGCCGCGGGCCGACGGTCGGGAGCCGGGGGAGGGCCAGGAGGTGGTCCAGGAGTTCGGCGGCGCAGGCCTGGAGGTCCTCGGGGCCGGCCTCCTCGGCGTCGCACCAGGCGTGCGCGTAGTCGTCCGCCCACCAGATCCGCGCGCCGATCGCCGTGAGCTGCTCACGCCACCGGCCGTCGACCTCGGTGGCGGCGTACCCGCGCATCTCGGCGGCGATGGCGTCGACGAGCAGGCGCTCGTGCCGGGGGCCCAGCTTGCGCGCGGTGTGGCGGACGAGGTCGGCGGGCTGCCAGCCGCGCGCCCAGGCCGTCGTGACGCCCTGCTGGAGGCGGGACACGGGGCCCTGGAGCGGGCGGCTCCGCGCCGTGTGGTCCTCGGGCGGCGCCGATCCGCCGGCCTTCCGGTTCCACCATCGGGTCGCCCCAACCACCGGCCCCGCTCCTTTCCGCGTCCACGTCCCACGGCATCCTGCCACGCTGCGCGCAGTGGAGGTGACCAGGTCAGGGATTTGGACGGGCGGCGCCGCGCGGGAGCGGACCGGCGGGCGGACCGGCGGGCGGACCGGCGGTCAACGGCCCGTGCGGGCCGTTGACCGGGGGCCGTTCAGCGGGAGTCCCCGCCGTGCAGTTCCTCGACGACGACGCTCTGGAAGTCGCGGGTCGTGTCGGGAACGTAGGTCAGCCGGGCCAGGGCCCTGCCGTCCTGGTCGCGGATCTCGAAGTGGTAGCCGTCCGCGGCGGCGGCCTCTCCGATGTGCGCCACGGCCTGGTCGTGGCGGAGCCGGCACATCGTGTCGACCTTCTCGAGCGCGACCTTGAGGCTGCCGGCGTCGCTGATGAGGCGGGCGGGTTCGCCCGTCTCCCAGATCTCGAACATGGTCGCGTCCTGTCGGCGATAGGGGGTGGGGCGCGGGGCTTTCCAGATGTGAGGGAAAGCTTGCGGCTGTTTGGTGGATCTTTCAATCATCGGAGATATCGGATTGATCACTATTCGAAGTCATGCACGTCCGTAGGGTGATGCCGACACGGGTCCTCTTACGGGACGCGCAGGTCGGTGGCTAGGGTTACGTGCGGTAACCGAATTGCATTCGGAGGAGGTCGGAGTTGGACTACCGCGTCGTGTCGATCGTCCGCGATCATGCTCGGCAGCGCCCCGGGGCGCCCGCCGTGAGCGGGGACGGCCGGACGGTAACGTACGCCGAACTGCACGAGCGGTCCAGCCGTGCCGCGCAGGGACTGCTGGCGGCCGGGCTCGGCCCGGGGTCCCGGGTCGGGTACGTGGGCAAGAACGCGCCCGAGTACTTCGATCTCCTCTTCGGCGCGGCCAAGATCGGTGCCGTGGTGACGCCGGTCAACTGGCGGCTGACCCGGGACGAGATCGTCGCGATCGCCGCCGACGCCGAGGCCCGGGTGACCGTGGTGGACGCCGAGTTCGCCGAGGCGCTCGCCGCGCCCGATGCCGGGCTGGCCGGACAGGTGATCGTCACGGGCGAGCCGTACGAGAAGTGGCTGGCCGGGCACCCCGCCGAGGATCCCGGCTTCAACGGCCGGCCCGACGACATCGTGGTCCAGCTCTACACCTCGGGGACGACCGGCGTGCCCAAGGGCGTCCAGCTCAGCAACGCCAACTTCGCCGTCGGGGAGCGGATGGCGCTGCGCTGGCGGCTGGACGCGTCGTCGGTGAGCCTGGTCCCGATGCCGCTGTTCCACATCGGCGGTACGGGCTGGGCGCTGGCCGGACTGTACGCGGGGTGCCGGCAGGTCCTGGTCCGCGACATCGACCCGGCCGCGCTGGTGGACATGGTCGAGCGCGAGCGGATCACCAACGCCTTCATCGTCCCGGCGGTGCTGCAGTTCATGTGCCAGGTGCCGGGCGCGGCCGGGCGCGACTACTCGGCGCTGCGGGCGATCACCTACGGCGCCTCGCCGATCACCTCCGAGGCGCTGCGCCGCGCGCTGGAGACGTTCCGGGCCCCGCTGTTCCAGCTGTACGGGATGACCGAGACGACCGGCGCGATCGTCCAGCTCGAACCCGAGGACCACGACCCCGAGGGCCCGCGCCGGCATCTGATGCGCTCGGCGGGCCGACCGTACGACTGGGTGGAGATCAGGGTCGTCGATCCCGCGACCGGGGCCGAGCGGGCGCCCGGAGAGGTCGGGGAGGTACTGATCCGCTCCTCGCAGAACACCCCGGGCTACTGGAAGCGGCCGGCCGAGACCGGGCGGCTGCTGGCCGGGGACGGCTGGATGCGGACCGGCGACGCCGGGCACGTCGACGCCGAGGGCTACCTGTTCCTGACCGACCGGATCAAGGACATGATCGTCACCGGGGCGGAGAACGTGTACCCGATCGAGGTCGAGGAGGTCCTCGCCGCCCATCCCGGGATCGCCGACGTCGCCGTGATCGGCGTTCCGGACGACCGGTGGGGCGAGACCGTGAAGGCCGTCGTCGTCCCGGCGCCGGGCGCCGCCCTGAGCGAGGACGAGGTCCTCTCCTATGCGAAGGAGCGGCTGGCGGGCTTCAAGCGGCCGCGTTCGGTCGATCTGGTCGAGGCGCTGCCGCGCAATCCCAGCGGCAAGATCCTGAAGAAGGACCTGCGCGCACCGTACTGGGAGGGCCTCGGCCGCACCATCGCCTGAAAGCCCGACACCGGCTGTGCCGGCTACGCAGCGCCGGCCGCGAAGGCTGTGCCGGGCCCGCTGCCCCGGGCCCGCTACCCCTGGTCGGCTACACCGGCTCGGCGGTCACCTGGAGGTCGGTCGCGTCCGGGTCGGTGAAGGACAGCAGGGACTCGGCCTCGGCGGTCAGTTCCTTCAGGGCACCGCGGGGGAGTGGCTCGAACGGGCGCAGGCGCAGGGTCGCGGTCTTGCGCTTGCGCTCCATCTCCCATGTGCCGAGGGCGAAGCCGTCCCAGAGGAACGTCGCCCGCACCCGCAGGTTCTTGGTGGTGAGGCCGGGGCGGTGCTCGTCCGAGATGACCCTCGTACGGTCGGAATGGGCCAGTACGAGGTTGTCGAACTCCGGCAGGAAGCGCGCGGGGGCCGGAGTGGCCTCGTCCGGCCTGGGGGCGTCGGGAAGGTCGAACAGCTCGCGGCCCCGCTCGTCGGAGAAGGCGCGCAGCCGTGGGCGGAGACCGTCCAGGACCTCGGCGAGGGCGGGCAGGCCGGACCAGGCCTGGGCGTCGGCGGCGGAGGCGGGGCCGAAGGCCGCCAGATAGCGCAGGACGAGCTCCGCCACGGCCGGGGACTCCGGAGGAGGCGCGCCCAGCCAGCCGTCCGCGAGCGTGAACCGAGCGGTACGGGGGAAGCCCCAGCGGTCCTCGGTGGGGACCATGACGAGCGGCAGGCACATCCGTGCGGCGAAGCCCAGCGCGCGCTCGTTCACATCCGGGAACTCCGCCTGGAGCAGCGACCGCATCTCGGTGAACGTACGGGGCGACTCCTCGAACAGAGCGCGCGCCACGGGAAGGACCGCCTCCCTGTCCATTCCCTTGGTGCGATCGCCGAGCACCTTCAGACCCGCGTCCAGCATCGGCTGCATCGTCGTACGGAAGGACAGGTAGTCCGCGGCCGCCATGAGATGGAGGGTGCCGCGCATCATCGTCGCCCGTACGAGGGTGCGCTCGTTCAGGGCGGTGTGGAGGTCTTCCGCGCGGAAACCCCTGACCCGGGTCCAGAGGCCGAGGAACGGGGGCTTGGGCTCCTGGGCCTGCATGCCGCACAGCCGCCGCACCATCTCCGTGACGGAGATCTCTTCGCGGGCGAGCAGCGCCTGCCGGGCGAGCGTGGCCCGGTTCAGGGCCCGGAGGGAGATCGGGTCGTTGGTCACCGGCCTCAGGTTAGGTGACCGGACCATGATCGTCCGGCGAACGGGACGGGGCTCCGCGATCTCCGTCACCGAGCGCATGTACGCGGCGGCCCGACGTGATCGCGGCCGGACCGCTGCGTAGTGGTGACCACACGGTCAGTGGCGACCCTCCGTGCTCGAACCGAGTTCTATAAAAACTTGGCGGGCGGCTCACCGTCCCGGGCGGGCGGTGTGCGGCACGCCCCGGGACCTGCTCGTCGTCGCCGGTCAGGCGCTTGGGGAGCGCTTCGACACGGCCCGGATCGGACCGTTCCAATATCGTTCGCGACCGTTACCGGAAAGCGATCATTGAGCATCTGCACGTGCATCGGCCCTTGCACATGCACGACATTCCTAGCAGGATTGCCCCGGACCCCCGCACGTGAACTCCCCCGGAGATCGCGATGAACGCACACTTGAGTGACAGTGACCGGCAGGCCCTGCGGCTTGCCCACGACCTCCGCGAAGAGATGCGGCAGGCCCTGCCACGGCAGGCCGCCGGACCTTCGGTCTCCCCGTTCGTCGATCCTTCGGGGCGGCCCGCCGTCCTGTTGAAGATGGACGAGGAGACGGCGCGCGCCATGATGGCGCTGCTCGTGGAGCGTCGCGAGCAGGCCCAGCGGTACCCCGAGGCGCGGCGCGCCGACGGTACCCATGTGCCACCGCCCCCCGAGCCCGCCATGGCGGCTCCGCCGCCACGGCACGTGCCGTACGCGCCGCATGCGACGCATGCGCCACACGTGCCGCATGTGACGGCGACCGACATGCCTGTGGCACCGATGACGGCGGGCGGTCCGCCAGGCCTGCTGCCCACCGTCTTCCCGCTGCACTGACCTGCTTGCCGCACTGACCTGTTCGCCGCATTGACCCTTCGGCAACAGCGATCCTCTGCAGCACCGATCCCTGCAGCACTGATAGTCCTGCAGTGCTGATCGTGCTGTGGCACGGTCCTTCCGCAGTGCTGATCGTCCTGCAGTGCCGCCCCTCCTGCGGCGCTGACGCGACCCCGGGCCCCGAAGTACGCGAGCTTGGGCCCGCCCGGCCGGCCCGCGATGACGAGGGCCCTGCCGGTCGGCTACGCGTCCTTCCAGACGGCGGTCACGGACTCGATCACCGACGGTGCCTGCACCCGCCCGGCGCGGGCGGCGGGGGCCCGGCGCGCCGGGTCCAGCGAGTTGCCGCCGAACGCCTCCCGGGCCGCCCGGTCCGGTGAGATCAGCGCGACCCGGACGCCCGCGCGGCGCAGCGCGGCCACCTGGCGGCCCACGCTCACCATCGGCCCGAACCCCGACGTCGTCGGAGCCAGCACCACCACGCCGCGGTGCCCCGCCGCCAGATCGGCGTTGGCGGCCGAGCGGAGCCCGCCGTCGACGTAGCGGCGGCCCCCGATGGTCACCGGAGGCCAGACGCACGGTACGGCGCAGCTCGCGGCGACCGCGTCCACCAGCGGTGTCCCTGCCGCGCGGTCGAAGACGGTGAACGCGCCGGTGGCCGCGTCCACGGCCGTGATCAGCAGCGGCCGTTCCGGCCACTCCCGGACCGGCAGCCGCGACTCGATCACGGCCCGCCGCTCGGCCTCGGGGACCGTGCGGGCGGCCAGGGCGAGCCGGCCGATCCGCGCCCCGAGCCGCTCGGGACTGCGCGAGCGTACGGCGGCCCAGCCCCAGCGGGCCACGACGGCGCGGCTCACGCGCGCGGGGATCTCGCCGTTGGCCCCGGCCAGCTGCGCCTGGTAGCGCACCTCGGGATCGATGCCCGAGGCCACCTGGGCGCCGACGATCGAACCCGCCGAGGTACCGACCACCAGATCGGCCGCGGCCAGATCGAGGCCCGCCTCGGCCAGCCCGGACAGGATGCCCCACTCCCAGGCGATCCCGGTGATCCCGCCACCGCCCAGGACCAGCGCCCGGCCGCCCTCCGCCGTCACGACGCCATCACGGCCATCACGCCCTCGATCCGTAGGGGTCTTCTCTTCTTGTGGGGCCCGCTGCTCGGGCCGGCCGTACGGGGCCTTCGGTCGCGTACGGGGCCTGCCGCGTACGCGGCCTTCTACTCGTACGGGGTCTTCGGCTTCTTGATCTTCGTGACCGACCGTCCCTGCAACTCGTGCAGGCCCGACACGGCAGGGCCGTTCGGGGGCCGCCAGGTGCCGACGACCCGTACCCAGGTGTCGGCGGGCGGCGGCTGCAGCCCGTGCACCAGCACGGGGAACGGCACCGCGTCACCCGCGCAGCAGGCCATCTTGAGCCGGGTCACCTGCCAGCCCTGGCCGCCGGGGCGCGGGGTCACGAAGCCGGTCAGCGCCACCGGCACGCCCTTGATGTACGGCGACTGCCCGGTCTGCGCCTCGAACGAGCGCCCGATGAACTCGCCCATGGTCATCTGGACCGGCGCGCCGTTCTGCGGAAGCGGCCCGAAGCCCTGCGCGGGCGGGGCGGGCGGCTGGGCCTGGCGGCCGGTGTCACGACCGGCGCTGTACGAGCCGAGCGCGGGCGGCGCCACGATGAAGATCGCCAGCACCGGTAGGCACATCAGCCAGGCCACCCGGGGCCCGCGCCCCCCGTGGTCGTGTCCGTGCCCCTGATCGTGCGCGCCGCCGTGCTCGTCGTGCCCGCCGGTCTCGCCGGGAACGGCGCAACAACCGTCCTGCGCGGTGGCGTGGGATCGGCCACTCTCGCCGGACGGAGTACGCCACTCGCGGCGCAGCCCGGCGGCGCCCAGGACCAGCAGCGCCACGGCCGCGGCGACCAGCAGGTAGCGGAAGCCGGGCTTGACGTAGTTGACGTACTCGCCGGAGCCGAGCGTGATCCAGAGCACGGCGGCACCGATCACGATCAGCAGCAGGTTCTGGGCGGCCTTGGTCACAGCAGCACTCCTCCGGCGATCGTGCTGATCACCACGGCGAGAACGAACGTCAGCGGGATGAAGCGGACCGCGAACCGGCGGCCGAAGAAGCCGGTCTGCAGCGCGATCAGCTTGAGGTCGACCATCGGGCCCACGACCAGGAACGCCAGCTTGGCCGTGGGGGAGAACTGGGTCAGGCTCGCGGCCACGAAGGCGTCGGCCTCCGAGCAGATCGACATCAGCACCGCCAGTACGGCCAGGACCAGGATCGAGGCCCAGGGGATCCCGGCGACGCCGTTCACCATCTCGGCGGGCACCGCCACGTTGATGGTGGCGGCGGCCACGCCGCCGACCACCAGGAAGCCGCCCGCGTGCATGATGTCGTGCCGCATGGCCTGCCGGAACGCCTCCCAGCGCGCGCCCGCGCCGGTGCCGGTCTCGGGCCTGGACGGGATCCTGATCCACTCGCTCCTGCCGAACAGCAGCCAGGCCCAGCCCGCCAGCACCGCCACGATCAGCGAGGCGGCGAACCGGCCGAGCACCATCTCCGGCGCGTCCGGGAAGGCGACGGCGGTGGCCACCAGCACGATCGGGTTGATCGCCGGAGCGGCCAGCAGGAAGGTCAGCGCGGCGGCGGGGGCGACCCCGCGGGCCATCAGCCCGCCGGCCACCGGGACCGAGGCGCACTCGCAGCCCGGCAGCACCGCGCCCATGGCGCCCGCGACCGGGACGGCGGCACCGGGCCTGCGGGGGAGCACCCGGTTCCAGAACGAGGGCGGCACGAAGGCGGTGATCGCGGCCGACAGCGCGACCCCGAACACCAGGAACGGCAGCGCCTGCACGCAGATCGCCACGAAGATCGTCGTCCACGCGTCCAGGGCCCGGGCGTCGATCAGGGGCGCCACCCAGGCACGGCCCGCGACGAGCGCGGCGGCCAGGGCGGCGAAACCCCAGGCGGCTCTGGTCCCCGCTCCCGCGGGCCGGGCGCCCCAGTCGGGTGGTGGAAGGAGGTCGTCGTCGTCGGCCGTACGCAGGCCGGCGGGATCGGTCATGCGGGCCATCGTTCCACAGCCCCTTGCCTCAGGGCGTTCCAGTGCGTGACCTGTTCATGGGGAATCCTTGGGACGGGCGGGGCGTTCAAACCCACGGGCACCACGAACAAAAAGATCTACCTCGCCGAAGGTAAAGAAATGTGTGATTTGCCCAAAGCGTGGTAATGGCGCATATACTCGACGCCAGGTCGGGGTCAAAGATCCGTTGACCTGGCCAACCGCATAGCCGTTGCCTTCCCGCCCGCCAGGCGGGGTCCTCTTTCGCCGAATCCCGGCCGTTCCATGCTACGGCCGCCCCGGACGGGCCCATGAGCCCCCGGTCGGCATATCTCCCGCAGATCACGTTCGCGTTCCGCGCGTGACCGATGTTCGGTCGCGCACAGTACCCGAACGGCGGTCCGCCATGTACGCGGGCCATCAGCCCACTGCGGGGTCCCCCCACGCGACGGCTTCTCCTCCCGGAGCTCGACTCTCGGGGCCGTTTCCCCAGCCTTAACGGGACTCCCCATGTCCCGGCGTGAAACGGCATCCCTGACCGCCGAATAAAGGACTTTCATGCAGAAGCGTGCGCTCAACCTTGCCATGACCGGCGTGACCGGTACCTGCCTGGCGGGCATGCTGGTGGCCGGCGTGGCCGCCGCCAGCGGCGATGACACCGCACAGCAGCAGAAGACACCGTCGCAGACGCCGATGGCGCAGCAGGACACCACGGAGCAGAAGAACGGCTCCCAGGCGCGCAGCCTGGCCGAGAAGGCGGGTGAGCCGGCCAACGAGTCGGCGAAGAAGAACATCGAGAAGAAGGCCGAGAAGAAGGTCCTCGTCTCCGGTAAGACGACCGCGTCGTACTTCTGGGACGACGGCTCGGGCGTCAATGGCGACACCGGCGCCCCCGCCGGTGGGAAGCCGATGCAGAAGGGCCTGTTCGCCAGCCCGAGCTGGCCCATGCACACCAAGGTGAAGGTGAGCGCCAACGGCCGCAGCATCACCGGTTTCGTGGGCGACCGCGGCCCGGGTGACCCTTCTCACAAGGGCGTCATGCTCGACCTGGACACCTACACGTTCCGGTACCTGCTGGACGGCGATAAGCCGAAGAGCAAGTACAACGCCGGGACCGGCGAGGGCCACATCAAGGGCCTCAAGTACGAGGTTCTCGAGTGGGGCAAGGGCAAGGGCGAGCGCGGCAAGCCGCAGCCTTTCGGTTCCTGAGGGGCGACAAAAGCGCGAGCCGCGTCACTTGGCGAACGGCGGGAACGCCCCGATGACTCCGGTCATCGGGGCGTTTCGCCGTTCCAGGACGGGGACTCCGCCGGTGCGCGGGGGGCCGGAGTGTGGCCTGGGTCGCTCTTGCGGGGTCGGGGGCGCCCGGCCGTTGACCCTGCTGATCAAGCGGTGCTTAGGTGGGGAGAGCTGTTGTTAGCTTAGCCTTACCTAAGAAGGAGCCCCCGTGTCCCAGCCGGGAGACCGACCGTACGACATCGTGGGCGTGGGCTTCGGCCCTGCCAACCTCGCCCTGGCCATCGCGCTGGAGGAGCACAACGTCCGGGCCGCCCCCGCCGACCGGCTGAGCGCCGTCTTCGTCGAGCGCCAGCCCGAGTTCGGCTGGCACCGGGGGATGCTCCTGGAGGGCGCGACCATGCAGGTGTCGTTCCTGAAGGACCTGGTCACGCTGCGGAACCCGGCGAGCGGCTTCACGTTCCTCTCCTACCTGAAGGAGCGGGGCCGGCTGGTGGACTTCATCAACCACAAGACCTTCTTCCCGGCCAGGACCGAGTTCCACGACTACCTCTCGTGGGCCGCGGGCGGGGTCGAGCACCTGGTCCGGTACGGCACCGAGGCCGTCGCCGTGGGCGCCGTGGAGGACGGCGGCGATGTGACTGGTTTCACGGTGACGGTCCGCGACCCCTCGGGCGTCGAGCGGGTGCTGCGCGCCCGCGACCTGGTGATCGGCGGCGGGCTGCGACCGTCGCTGCCCGAGGGCGTGCGGCCCTCGGAGCGGATCTGGCACAACAGCGATCTGCTCACCCGGCTGAAGGAGCACGAGGGGCCCGCGCCCGAGCGCTGGACCGTGATCGGGGCCGGGCAGAGCGCCGCCGAGGTGGCCGACCACCTGCACCGGGCCTATCCGGCCGCCGAGGTGTGCGCGATCTTCGCCCGGTACGGCTACAGCCCGGCCGACGACAGCCCGTTCGCCAACCGGATCTTCGACCCGGTGGCGGTCGACCACTTCTACGCGGCGCCCGACGAGGTGAAGGAGCGGCTGTTCGACTACCACCGGGGCACCAACTACTCGGTGGTGGACCTGGAGCTGATCGAGGAGCTGTACCGCCGCTCGTACCAGGAGAAGGTGCGCGGCCGCGAGCGGCTGCGGATCCTCAACACGTGCCGGGTGCTGGAGGTCCGCGAGATCGCCGGCGGCGTCCGGACGGCGTACGAGTTCCTGCCCACCGGCGAGCGGATCGAGCTGGACTCCGGCGTCGTGATCTGCGCCACCGGGTACCGCCCGTACGACGTCGCGGGCCTCCTCGGCCCGGCCGCCGGGCTGTGCGAGCGCGACGAGCGGGGCCGGATCCGGGTGGAGCGCGACTACCGCGTGACGACCGTTCCAGGCGTCAGGGCGGGGATCTACCTGCAGGGCGGCACCGAGCACACGCACGGCATCACCTCGTCGCTGCTGTCCAACGGCGCCGTCCGCGCGGGGGAGATCTTCGACTCCCTGCTGGTCCGGCGCTCCGAGCCGGCCGCGCCCGCGTCCCCCGAGACGGTCGCGGTCGGCTGATCGGGCCGCCCGCTAGCGCCGGGCGAGCTCGCGGGCCAGCTCGCGGGTGAGTGCGGAGGCGGCCGTGCGGACGGCGGGCGCGAGGCGTTCCAGGTCGAGCCGGTGGGTGCTGCCCGTGATCGAGATGGCCGCGATCGGGCGCCCGTCCGGGCCGATGATCGGGGCGGCGATCGCGGAGACGCCCGCCTCGGACTCCTCCCGGTTGACCGCGTACCCGCGGTCGACCGTACGGGCCAGCTCGCGCCGCAGCAGCCCCGGCATGATGATCGTGTGCGGGGTGTAGCGGGCCGGCCCGGCCGCCAGCACCCGGTCCAGGGTGTCCGGCGGCCCCAGGGCCAGGAACAGCTTGCCGGTCGCGGTGCAATATGCCGGCAGCCGCCCGCCGACCCGCGAGACGATCGGCATCGAGCGGCGGCCGCTGACCTTCTCCAGGAAGAGGGTGTCGGTCCCGTCCGGCACCGCCAGATGGATGTTCTCGTGCGTCGCCTCGTACAGGTCCTCCAGGTAGGGCAGCGCGGCCTCGCGGAGCCCGCGCGGCGTGGGCGCGCGCTGGCCCAGCACGAACAGCCGGATGCTGAGCCGGTAGCCGGACCCGGTCCGCTCGACACCGCCCCAGCGCACCAGCTCGGCGATCAGGCGGTAGGCGGTCGGCTTGGGCAGGCCGGTGCGGCGGGCCAGTTCGGTCAGGGTGAGCTCGGCGTCGGCCGAGCCGAACGCGTCCAGCAGCCGCAGTCCCCGCGCCAGCACGGATTTGGGCGGCTCGCCGGCCGGGGGCAGGAGGTCCATGGCTCGATGGTCACCGCGGGCCGGTCTTCGGGCAAGGCTCCGCACGTCCGGGCTCACGGCCCGGCGTCCCGGCCGGACGAGCGCCCGGAGGGGTGGCCGCCGACCGGGACCTCGATGAGCAGCGGAGCCTCCAGATCCTTCACCGAGGCGACCGCGTCCCGCAGTTCGGCCGCCGAGCCCGCGCGCAGCGCGCCGATGCCGAACAGCCGGGCGGCGCTCGCCCAGTCCAGCTCGGGCGGAGCGAGGTCGAGCCCGACGTAGCGGCCGTGCTCGGCGGACGGGCCGCCGCCCTCGTCCAGGGTGTCCTTCAGCGTCCGGTACTCGCCGTTGTTCATGACCACGAACGCCACCGGTACCTGGTGGCGGGCCGCGCTCCACAGCCCTTGCAGGCCGAACATCGCGCATCCGTCGCCCAGCACGGCCACCACGGGACGGCCCGGGTCGCCCATCCGGTGGCCGATCGCCGCGCCGATGCCCCAGCCGAGCCCGCCGCCGACCGTGTGCACGTACGAGCCGGGCAGGTCCTGGCGCAGCACCGAGCGCAGCCGCATCCCGACCGTGATCGCCTCCTCCACCACGACGGCGCCGTCGGGGAGCCCGGCCGCCACGGCATGCGCGGCGGCCAGCGGATCCAGCGGTACGGCGTCGTAGGCCGCCCGGGCGCGGGCCTCGACGGCGGCGCGCTCGCGGCCGTGCTCGGCGGCGGCGGCCTCGGTACGCGCGCGTGCCTGCGGGACGCGGCCGTTCAGCCGGACGGCCAGGGCGCGCAGCGTGCCGCCGAGATCGCCGGTCAGCCCGAGCCGTACCGCGAAGTTGCGGCCGATCTCCGCCGGATCCTCGTCCAGCTGGACGATCGGCAGGCCGTCGGGGACGGCCGCGCCCGCCGTGTAGTGGTGCGGCATGAACGCGTGGCAGCCGACGATCAGCGCGGCGTCGTACCGGGCCAGGATCTCCCTGATCAGCGCGTTGCGGGGCGGCAGCATGCCCGCGTGGAGAGGGTGCCCGCCGGGGAAGTCGACGCCGTCGTTCATCGGCTGGTGGTGCACGATGGCGCCGAGCCGCTCGGCCACCGCGACCAGGTCGCCGACGGCCCCCGCCCGCCCCACGCCGTCCCCGGCGATCACCACGGGACGCCCGGCCGCCGCGAGGAGGTCGGCGGCCGCCGCGATCCCGCCGGCCGCCGGGCCGGGCGCGGCGAGGGGCGAGCGGCCGGGGACGATCACCTGTCCCCGCTCTTCGAGCAGGTCCATCGGCACCGAGACCAGCACCGGCCCGGCGGGCGGCCGGACCGCCGCCGCGAACGCCCGCCGCAGCACGATCGGCAGGTCGCGGGCGTGCTGGACCTCAACCGCCCCCTTGGTGGCGGCCGCGGCCAGCCCGACCAGGTCGCCGGACAGCATCGGGTCCTGGATCAGGTGCCGGCGGTCCTGCTGGCCCGCCACGATCACCAGCGGGGTCCGCGAGCGCATCGCGTTGAGCATCCCGATCAGGCCGTTGGCCACGCCCGCCGCCACGTGCAGGCTGACGAACGCCGGGCGGCGGGTGGCGCGGGCGTACCCGTCGGCCATCGCCACCACCGAGCCCTCCTGGAGCCCGAGCACGTACTCCAGGTCGTCCGCCTCCGCCAGCGCGTCGATCAGCGGCAGTTCGGTGGTGCCCGGGTTGCCGAACACCCGGGTCACACCCTCGCCGCGGACGATCTCCAGCAGCGCCTCGATCGGCCTCATGGATCTCCCTCGGTGCTCGGTGGCCCCGTGTTCGCTGACCCTGTGCTCGGTGGCTCGGTGTTCGGTCGCTCAGTGCTTGGCGGATCCGCCGTCGACGTTGATGGTCTGGCCGGTCAGGAACCCGCTGCCCTCGTCGCACACGTACAGCAGGGTGGAGACCAGGTCGGCCGGTTCCTCGACGGCCGGGACGTCCTGCAGGGCGCGGACCCGCTCGAACCCGCCGTCGGCGCCGGTCGTCCGGGCCGCGGTGGCGGTACGGGTCAGGCCCGGCGCGATCGCGTTGACGGTGATCCCGTACGGGCCGACGGCGCTCGCCAGAGCCCGGGTGAAGCCCACCAGCCCCGCCTTGGACGCGGTGTAGGCGACCAGGTCGGGCGGGCCCAGGAAGATCACGGCGGAGACGATGTTGACCACCCGGCCCCACCCGGCCGCCTTCAGATGCGCCAGCGCGGCCCGGGTGACCAGGAACGGGCCGTCCAGGTTGACCCGCATGATCCGGCGCCATTCCTCGGGCTCGGTCTTCTCGAACGGGATCGGCGGGTAGATCCCGGCGTTGTTCACCACGATCTGCAGCCCGCCGTACCGGGCCGCGACCTCCTCGACGGCGGCGTCCACCTCGCCGGGATCGGCGACGTCGGCCCGTACCGGATGGAAGGGCGGGGAACCGTCGAGCCCGGCGACCCGTTCGGCCGTCTCGGACATGTCCGCCAGGTCCAGGCCCGCGACCCGGTGCCCGCGCGCCGCCAGGGCGACCGCGAACTCCTGGCCCAGCCCCCCGGCCGCACCCGTGACGAGCGCGACCCGCCGCGTCACGCTCATGGTGCGTCTCCCGCTCGCGCTCTGTCTCCCGCTCGCCTCATGTCTGGCAGCCTCGCCCTCGGCGGCGGAACCGACAAGGACGCGTTTTCACTGAGCGAAACGCGTTCCTTGTCGGGCGGCCGGGCGGGTTCCATGCTCACCGCATGTCGAGCCCATCGCCCCCATCGCCGGCCGCGCCGGCCTCCGCGAGCGAGAAGGACGCCAGGCCCGCCGCGCGCCCGCGGCTGCGCCGTTCGGTCCCGGACGAGGCCGGCGTCATCGGCGTGCTGGTCCTGCTGGTGGTCGGCGTCGGCCTGCTGCGGCCCGGCTTCCTGGACAGCGGCAACCTGCTGACCACCGCGCACAACTCGGTCTATGTCGGGCTGATGGCCTGCGGGATGGTGTTCGCGCTGGCGATGCGCGAGGTCGATCTGTCGGTCGGCGGCATGTACGCGATGGGCGTCGTGGTCGGCGCGCTGCTGATCCGCGAGGGGATGAACCCCTGGCTCGCGGCCGTCGCGGTGATGGCCCTGTCGGCCGGGTTCGGGGCGATGAACGGCGCGATCACCACGTACCTGCGGCTGCCGTCGTTCATCGTCACGCTGGCCACCTTGATGCTGCTGCGCGGGATCGGGCTCGCGGTGGCGGGCGGCAAGCAGATCGCCGAACTGCCGCAGGAGCACGCGTTCTTCCGGGTGCTCGGCGGCGGCGAACTGCTCGGCGTACCGAACGCGGTGTGGGTGTTCCTGGTGGCGGTCGTGGCGCTGACCGTGCTGTTCACCCGCACCCGCTTCGGGGCGCGGGTCCGCGCGATCGGGTCCAACCCGGAGGCGGCCGAGTTCGGCGGGCTGCCCATCGCCCGGACCCGGATCACGGCGCTGGCGCTGTCGGGCCTGATGGCCGGGCTGGCGGCGGTGCTGTCGCTGGCGTTCTTCATCGCCGGCGACCCGACGATCGGCCAGGGGTACGAGCTGACCGCGATCGCCGCCGCGATCATCGGCGGCACCCCGCTCGGCGGCGGTACCGGCTCGGTGCCGGGGGCGGCCGCCGGCACCCTCATCCTCGGCGTCGTCACCGCGGCGCTGGTGTTCTTCGAGGTCCCCATCAACTGGACGACCTTCGCGACCGGGGGCGTCATCCTCGTCGCCGTGGGCGCCGCGCCGCTGCTGCGCCGGGTCCGTGATCTGCGTTCCGCAGGGAGGAACCCATGACCGTCCGTCCCCGGCGTCCCCGGCCGCTGCTCGCCGCGGCCGCCGCGCTCGCCCTCGCCGCGGGGCTCGCCGTCTCGTGCGGCGACTCCGGCTCCGAGGGGACCGGCTCCGGCAAGCGGCTCAAGATGGGCATCGCCGTCGCCAACTACAGCCTGAACTTCGCCCGCGCGATGTACGAGGGCGCGACCGAGGCCGCCGCGCACGCCGGGAACGTGGACTTCAAGGTCGTCGGGCCGCCCAACACCGACGGGCCCGCCGAGCAGAAGCTGTTCCAGAGCCTCACCGTGACCCATCCGGACGGGATCGTGCTGGAGAACCTGGACCCGCCGATCTTCACCCGGCCCGCCGCGCAGGCGGTCGACAAGGGCATCCCGATCGTCGCGCTCGACACCGCGCCGACGGACGGCAGCAAGGTGACGTTCTATGTCGGCAACGACAACTACGAGCTGGGCGGCCTGCTCGCGGAGCAGACCGTCGAACGGCTCGGCGCGGACGCCAAGGGCACCGTCGTGATCGGCGTGCCCAATCCCGGGACGCCGGTCCTCGACAGCCGGGCCGCCGGGATCAAGGACACGCTCGGCAGGCTGGCGCCCGGGATCAAGGTCGTGGGCCCGTTCCAGACCTACAGCGACCCGGCGCAGAACTACGGTGCCTGGCAGTCGCAGGTCAACGCCAACCCCGGCGCGCTGGCGTTCCTCGGCGTGGGCGACGCCGACAGCTACAACCTGGCCCGGCTCAAGGAGCAGCGGAAGGGCGGGTACCTGACGGCGGGCTTCGACGTCGATCCCAAGACGCTGCAGGCCGTCAAGCGGGGGACCAATTTCGTCGCGATCGACCCGGAGCACTTCCTCAAGGGCTACCTGGCCACCGCGATCCTGATCAAGTCGGTCCGGGAGAGCGACGGCAGGCTGCCCGACGGGTGGTTCAAGACCCCCGGCTTCGTGATCGACGCCGGCAACATCGACGAGATCGTCCAGCGCGAGAAGAGCCCGAAGAGCGCGCACGCCTGGTACAAGCCGCAGCTGGACAGGCTGCTGGCCGACACCGCCGCGAGCCTCCGGCCGCTCAAGGAGGCCCGCTGAGATGCTGGTCGCCTCCGGCCTGGTCAAGCACTACGGCGGCGTCACCGCGCTGGACGGCGTCGGCATCACGCTCACCCCCGGCGAGGTGCACGCGGTGGTGGGGGAGAACGGCGCGGGCAAGTCCACCCTGGTGAAGATCATCTCAGGAGTGGTCCGCCCGGACGCCGGGACGATCGAGCTGGACGGCGCCCGGGTCCGCTTCCCCGGCGCGCGGCAGGCCGCCGCGGCCGGCGTGGCGATCGTCTCGCAGGAGCTGATGACCTACGACGACCTGACCGTGCTGGAGAACCTGTTCCCGTACGGCGCGCCCCGCCGCCGCGGCCTGGTCAGCCGGCGCGAGATGCACCGGCTCGCCGAGCCCGTGCTGGCCGAGCTGGGCCTGGACCCGCCGCCGGACGCGAGGGTCGGCACGCTCTCGCTCGCCGACCGGCAGCTGCTGGAGATCTGCCGCGCGCTGCTCCAGCACCCGCACGTGCTGATCCTGGACGAGCCGACCTCGGCGCTGCCCCGCGAGGCGGCCGCGCGGCTGGCCGCCACCACCCGGCGGCTGGCCGGGCGCGGCCTGGCGATCCTCTACATCTCGCATTTCCTGGAGGAGGTGATGCGGGTGGCCACCCGCGTGACCGTCCTGCGGGACGGCCGGGTGGTGCTGGCGGCCGTGCCCGATGTGGAGCTGGACGCCCTGGTCACCGCCATGATCGGGAGGCCGGTGGACGGCGCGGCCGGTTCCCGGCGCCGGGCCGGGGCCGGTGGCGGCGCGGCCACCGGCCTCGGCGCCGGCCCTGCCGACCTGAGCCCTGCCGACCTGAGCCCGGCCGCCCAGAGCACTGGCGGTCCGGAGGTCACGCTGCGCGGTGTGACCGTACCGGGCCGGCTCGAGGACGTCTCGCTCACGGCCGCCGGCGGCGAGATCGTCGGGCTGGCCGGCCTGCAGGGCGCCGGGCACCTGGCAGTCCTGGACGCCGTCTGCGGGCGGGCCAGGCCGTCCGCCGGTACCGTGCGGCTGCCCGACGGGACCTCGCCGCGCTCGCCGCGCCGGGCCGTCACCTCCGGCGTCGCCTATATCTCCGGCGACCGCAAGGGGCGCGGGCTGATGCTGGAGAGACCGCTCTGGGAGAACGTCACCGCCGTCAGCTGGCTCGGGCAGGGCGGGCTGGGCATGATGCCCGCCCGTTCCGCGCTGATCGAACGGTCCCGTACCGGACTGGAACGGCTGCGCGTACGCGGCGACGTCCGCGACCGCGCGGGCGCGCTGTCCGGGGGCAACCAGCAGAAGGCGGTACTGGCCAAGTGGCTGGACGCCGCGCCGTCCGTCCTGGCGCTGGACGACCCCACGCGCGGCGTCGACGTCGGGGCCCGCGGCGAGCTGCACGCCCTGGTCGGCGGCCTGGCCGCCGAGGGCAAGGTGGTGCTCATCGCCTCGACCGACCTGGCCGAGCTGGTCGACCTGTGCGACCGCGTCCTGGTCTTCCAGCACGGCCGGATCGTCGAGACCCTGACCGGCGACCGGCTCAGCGAGGCCGATCTCAGCATCGCCATGAACGCGGGCTTCGCCACCCGCCACCGACCTCCCCGCTGATCGCTCTGATCCCCCCGCCGATCTCCGCGCTGCTTGCCGGAAATGGACGACTTCGGCGCGCGTGAATTCCCGCTCATCGAACAGATATCGAATTGGTCAAATATGCCGTCATTGTCGCCTTGTCGCCGCTACAGTCCGGGACTCTGCTCCCGACCTTGGCGAGGTGGCGGCGATCGACGCCTGGGCCGTTCACGACGAGATCCGGCGGATCGACGCCGAACTGGTGCGGCTGGAGTCCACGCATGCGCAGCTGTCGGCTCGCAGGACCGAACTGATCGTCTACCTTCGCGATATCGAGCAGGCGGCGGCGATGGCCCGAGCCGCCGCCGGGCCTCCAGCGCCCGCCGCGCCCGCCGCCTGGCCCCGGCCTGAGCCCGCGCCGGCTCCGGCTCCGGCTCCGGCTCCGGCTCCGAAGGAGCCGAGACGGGACCTCTCCCGGCACGCGGTGCAGAACGTCCTGCTGCTTCTCGGCGGCCTGCTGCTCGGTATCGCGGCGATCGTCTTCACGGTGGTGAGCTGGGGGCACCTGAGCTTCCGGGCGGCGATCCTGGTGGCGGTCACGGCGGGCACGCTGGCCGCGCCCTGGCTTCTCGCACGGCGCCGCCTGCGGTCCACCGCCGAGACGGTCGCGTTCATCGGCCTGGTACTCCTGCCCTTGACGTACATGGCCGTCTCCAATGCCTTCGCCGGAAGGTCGGCGGCACCGGAGGAGATCGACCTGCCCGGGACGGGCGGTTCGGGGCTCTGGACCGCGGCCGCCATCGCGGCCGCGGTCGCGGGGGCCTGGGCCGGGTATGCGCGGATCGCGCCGCTGCGCCTGCCCGGCCCGACGGCCCTCGCGCTCGCCCAGGTGCCACTTCCGCTCGCCGCGATCGCCGGGCCGACGCCGGCCGGTATCGCGCTCGCCCTGATCCTCACGGCGGCGTTCGACCTGGTCTTCTGGCAGCGCGCCTCGGAGACGCCCGTGCGCGCGGTCGCCGCGGTCGCCGGAGGCCTGGCGGGTGTCGCGGGAACGGCGACGGCGCTCAGCGCCTCCTTCGTGGTGGACACGCCGATCGCCGCGCTGCGCGTCTCCGGGGTGCTCGTCCTGGCCGCCCTGCTCGCCGCGTCGAGCGCGTGGGCGACGAGGGACGGCTCGTTGCGCGCCTTCGTGGCAGGGGCGGCCGGAACGTGCGCCGTCGTCGCCTGTGCCACGCCCCTCGCAAAGGTCTTCCCTGATCCGGACTGGGGCGTCGCGGCGTACACAGTGTCCGCTTGCCTGGTGTTGCTGGGTGCCACCTGGCCACCAGAGCGGCTCCGCCCCGGGATCGCGGCGGCGGGCCTGGGCGCGTTGGCACTGACCGTCGTGTGGGTGGTCCCGGGTGTGCTCACCGCGGTCATCGTGCACCCCGACTGGAACGAGATGCCGTTCGCGTTCTGGGGCTGGCACGGTTCCCCCGCGACGCCCGTCGTGCTGGCAGCGGCGGCCTTCGTCGCTGCGGCGGTGCCCGCACGCACCACCCGTGCCTCCGCGCTGGTGTTCGTGACGCTGGCCGTGGCCGTTCTGCCGGCGGCCATGGACCTGTCGCGCGAAGCCGAAGTCGCGCTGCTACTCGCCCTGGCCGTGTCCCTGCTCGTACTCGCCGCCCGCGCCGGGACGACGCCGCTGGCGCCCGTCGCCACCGCCGCCGGGGCGTACATCGCCGTGTTCGCACTCTCCTGGGCAATGACCGGCGAGTCCACCTCCTTGATCGCTGCCGCGCTGCTGGCGGCGGCGTTCCTCGCACTCGCGGGCCCGGCCCGTACGGCGGTCGCGCAGGTCGTGATGGCGGTCGGCGCCGTGGTGATGACAGGCGTGCTCGTCCTGCTCGCCTGGAAGGCGTACGACTGGCCGCTGATCGCGTTGCCGTTCACTCTGCTGGGCATCCGCCTGCTGGCGGTGGTGGTGGCGCTGTCGCTCGGAGCCGCCTTGCAGCGCCGCCGTCCCGCGCAGGCGGTCGCGCTCGATATCTCCTCGGTCGTGGTGTCCCTGGGCGCGATCGGGTTCGGATGCGCGTTCGCGCTGTCCCGGTCGCAGGAGCAGTTCTGGCCGGGCGCGCTGGCGCTCCTCCTCGCCCTCACCGCGCTGCTGGCCGCCGCGACTGCTTGGTCGCGCAAGCGGGCCGGGCTTGTGGCCACTCCATCGATCGGGGAGTCCTATCTCTTCGCGGCCCTGGCGCCGCTGCCGCTGAGCGATGCCTTCTTCCCCGCGCTCTTCGGCCCGTACGGTTGGCTGGCCAAGGCGTGGGCGGGCGATCCCCAAAGCGCGCGCGGGGCGCTGTCGCCGGAGGCGGCCTGGACCGTAGAGCCCATGCTGATGCCGGTCCTGCTCCTGGCGGCGCTCGCGGTCGTGTGCGCGGCGGCGGTGCAGAAGGGCCGATGGGCTGCGCTCGGGGTGGCGCAAGTGGTCGTTCCGGTGGCCATCGCGCCGATACCGCTCGCCGCCGACCTTCCCTACTGGGCCGCGCTGGTGTTCTTGGTCGCACTGACGTCCGGCCTGGCGTTGTGGGCGGCCGTGCACCGTTCCGCCGCAGGCGGAGTGGCGCTGTGGACGGCGACGCTCGCGGTGTCGTGGTCGCTGGCCGACCAGACCGCCACGCTCGCCGTGCTCGCGGCCCTCGTGCTGGCAGCGGTGGTGTGCGCGCTCCGGGGCGGCGAGTCCCCGGTGGCGTCCGGAGCCTCGGCGGTTGCGGCCTTGGCCGTGGGCGCGGAGGGCGCGGCGGCGGCGCTGGCTGCCGATCTGCCCGCGCGGTACGCGGCGTTCGTCGTGCTCGCCATCGCCGCGCTGGCCGTACGAACGGGGACGCTGCTCCACGAGCGCCAACCCTGGATAGGCCAAGCACTCAACGCGGCGGCGCTCGTGCTGTGGTTCGGTGCCCTCGTCATGACCGGCGGCCATACGGACCAGCTCTCGCTCGTCGCGGCGATAGGCGGGCTGACAGCGGTCATGGCGGCGGCACGGTTGCGCGACGAGGCCCGCCGGCCGGTCCTTCTCTTCGCCTGGGCGATCGAGGGGTTCGCGCTGCTGCTGCATCTGCCCGAACTCGCGTACGCCGTACTGGAACCGTACGGCTGGGTCGGGCACACGTGGGGCGCGAGCCTTCCGACGATCGCCGACTCCGCAGCCCTGGTGGCGGTGACGGTGGCGGGGGTCGCCGTACTGACGGCCATCGCGAGCGCCCGCGTCCTGGGCGGTGCGCCTGCCGCCTCCCGCTCGGCCGTCATCGCGGTGCCCCTGGCAGTGCTGGTGCTGCCGTTGGCCGCCGAGCTTCCGTACGTGGCGGGCCTCGCCCTGGTGTGCGGGCTCGCCGTGGCGCTCGCCGTACGGGCCGCCCTATCGCGCCACATGGACGTCGTCTCGGCGGGCATGGCGGCGGTGCTGTCCGCGCATGCCGTCGCCTGGTCCCTGGCCGCGATCATCCCGACGCTCGCGGTCGCCGGCGGGCTCGCCGCGCTGGCGGCGGGATGCGCGCTCGCCGCGCGGCACGAGCCGATGCGTTCCGGGGCGGCGGCCGTCGCGGTCCTCGCCTCCGGCGGGCTCGCCGCGGCGGCTGCGCTCGCGGCCGGCCTGCGCGTCGAGGTCGCCGGTCTGGCCGTTCTCGCCGTCGCCGCGATGACCGCGCTCGCGGCCTGGGAGATCGGCCATCGGCGCCGCGAACCGGCACTCGCGGTCGAGTCCGCGGGGTACGCGGCCGCCGCGATCGGTGTCGCCTTGACGTGCGCGAGCGCCGCGTACGCGAGCATCGCGCTGGCATGCGCCGGGCTGCTCGCGCTGGCGATCGCGCTGCGCGCCGACCGGCGCCACGCGATGTGGGCGGGGGTGCTTCTGCTCCACCTGGCCCTGTGGCTCCGGCTCGGCGACGCCGGAGTGACCGCACCGGAGGCGTACACGACCTCGGTCACCGTCATCGGAGTCCTCGCCGGCTGGTGGCTGCGCCGCCACGACCACGTGGTCCCGTCCTGGACGGCCTACGGGCCCGCGCTCGCATTGACGCTCCTGCCCAGCCTCGTCATGGCCTGGAACGACGAGGGCCTGATCCGCCCGCTGCTGCTCGGCCTCGTCGCGTTCGGGACGACGCTCGCGGGAGCCTGGTACCGGCTGCAGGCACCGCTGGTGCTCGGCGGGGTCGTGCTCGTCCTGAACGCGGCGCACGAGCTGTCACCGGCCCTGGCCGATCTGGTCGGGAACGGGCCGCGCTGGCTGCCGATCGCGCTCACCGGGACGGCGCTGCTGTTCACCGGCGCCACGTACGAGCACCGCATGCGCGACCTGCGCCGTGTCCGCAGGTCGTTCGCGTCGATGAAGTAGCGCAGACTCTTGGGGGGCGGGTGACGCCAACGCAACCCGGGCGCCATTAAAGTGACCGATAGTCACTGTCTAGTCACCCTGGGGCGCCATGCTGGTGTTGTTCGCCGCGCACTGCGTGGCCGCGGCACTGGCACCGCTCCTGGTGCGATGGTTCGGACGCAACGCGTTCCTGCTGCTCGCGCTGGTGCCCGCCGCGGCGGGCGTGTGGGCGCTGGTCCCCTGGCTGGAAGGCGGCGCGGCGCGCGCCGAGACGTACGCGTGGATCACCGGGCTCCATCTCGACCTGGCGTTCCGCGCCGATCCGCTGGCCTGGATGATGGTCATCATCGTCGGCGGCGTCGGCGCCCTGATCGTCGTCTACTGCGCCCGCTACTTCTCCGGTACCGAGCGGGGGCTGGGCGCGTTCGCCGGTGAGCTGATCGCGTTCGCCGCCGCGATGCTGGGCCTGGTCCTGGCCGACGACCTGATCCTGCTGTACGTGTTCTGGGAGCTGACCACGGTCTTCTCCTACCTGCTGATCGGGTACGACGCGGAGCGCGCGGCCTCCCGCCGGGCCGCGACCCAGGCCATCGTCATCACCACGTTCGGCGGGCTGGCGATGCTGGTCGGCCTGATCGTGCTCGGCCAGGCCGCCGGGACGTTCCGGCTGTCGGAGATCCTGCAGCGCCCCCCTGGGGGCACCGCCGTGTCGGTGGCGCTGGTGCTGATCCTGGCGGGCGCGCTGTCGAAGTCGGCGATCGTGCCGTTCGGGCTGTGGCTGCCCGCCGCGATGGCCGCGCCGACGCCGGTGAGCGCGTTCCTGCATGCCGCCGCGATGGTCAAGGCCGGGGTCTTCCTGGTGGCGCGGCTGGCACCCGCGTTCGCCGCCGTCCCGGTGTGGCGGCCCATCGTGCTGGTCCTCGGCACGGCCGCGATGGTCCTGGCCGGCTGGCGCGCGCTGCGCGAGCACGACCTGAAACTGCTGCTCGCCTACGGCACGGTCAGCCAGCTCGGCTTCATGACCGTGCTGCTGGGCGAGGGCGGGCGGGTCGCCGCGCTCGCCGGGTTCACGATCCTGCTCGCGCACGCGCTGTTCAAGGCGACCCTGTTCATGGTGGTCGGCATCATCGACCACGCCACCGGCACGCGCGACCTGCGGTCGCTGCGCGGGCTCGGGCGTTCGGCCCCCGTGCTGTGCGGGATCGCGGTCCTCGCGGCGGCGTCGATGGCGGGCATCCCGGCGACGCTGGGCTTCGCCGGCAAGGAGGCCGCGTACGAGGCCTTCCTCGGCGGACGGCCCGTGCTGCTCGCCCTGCTCGTTCTCGGATCGGCGTTCACCGCCGCCTACAGCCTGCGGTTCGTCTGGGGAGCCTTCGCCGGGCGCATCCGGAAGGACCAGGAGCGAACGCCCGTCGAACCACAGGGGCTGCTCTTCCTCCTGCCGCCCGCACTTCTGGCGGTGGGCGGCGTGGTCCTGGGGCTGCTGGCCTCGCCCATGCACGTACCGCTCGAACGGGAGGCCGCCCCGTACCAGGGCTCCGGCGACTACCACCTCGCCGCGTGGCACGGATTCGGCGGCGCGCTCCTGCTCACCGCCCTCACGCTGCTGATCGGCGTGGGGATGTTCCTGGCCGCCACGCCCCTCGCGCACCTGCACCGGCGGCTGACCCTGGCCGAGCCCGAGGCCGTCTACCGGCGCATCATGGGCCGGCTGAACGACGTCGCCTTCCAGGTGACCGGGACCGTCCAGGGCGGATCGCTGCCCGGTTACCTGCTGTCGATCCTGCTGACCGCCGTGCTGCTCACCGGCGCCGTCGTGATCAAGGAGAGCCCGTGGCCCACTCCGGTGCCGTGGCTGTGGTGGGACGGCATACCGCAGGTGATGGTCGCGGCGCTCACCGTGGCCGCCGCGATCGCCGCCGTACGGGCGGACTACCGGGCCCAGTCGGTGGTGCTCGCGGGCGCCTCCGGCTACGGGGTGTCGGTCCTGTTCGGCCTGCAGGGCGCCCCCGACCTGGCGCTCACCCAGCTGCTGATGGAGACCGTGAGCCTGGTGGTCTTCGTCCTGGTGCTGCGCGAACTGCCGAAGGACTTCTCCCGTACGTCGCGCCGCCGCCGCCGTCTGCACGTGGCCGTCGGAACGCTGACCGGCCTGCTGGCGGCGGGGCTCACGCTGCTGGCCGCGCAGGCGCGGCAGTCGCCGCCGATCTCGGGCCGGTACCCGGAGGCCGCCGAGGAGGCCGGCGGCTCCAACATCGTCGCCATGCTGCTGGTCGACATGCGGGCCTGGGACACGCTGGGGGAGAGCTCGGTGATCGCGCTCGCCGCGCTCGGCGTGACCAGCATGGTGTTCGCACGCCGGCAGCGCTTCCCGTGGCCGCGAGCGAGCGACGTGGCCTCGGGTACGGCGGTGTGGGCCGTACGGGACATGTCCCCGGCGGGCCGGGACGACGTCCGGGACGCCGACGCCGCCCAGGACGGCGAGAGCCGGGACGGGGACGAGGCCGGGGACGGGTTCCGCGAGCGGCACTGGCTGCCCGCGGCCGGGCTCACGCTCGCCGCCGAACGGCGCACGATCGTGATCGAGGTCGTCGCCCGGCTGGTCTTCCACACCGTGCTGCTGTACTCGCTGTACCTGCTGTTCACCGCGCACTCCGCGCCCGGCGGCGGGTTCGTGGGCGGGATCGTCGCCGGGCTGGCGCTGGCCATCCGCTACCTGGCGGGCGGCCCGTTCGAGCTGGCCGAGGCGGCGCCGGTCAAGGTCGGGCTGCTGCTGGGCGCCGGCATCGTCGTCACCTCGGTCACCGCGTTCCTCGGGCTGGTGTGGGGCGGCGCGGTCCTGGAGAGCGCCGCCCTGGACGCGCACCTGCCGCTGCTCGGCGACCTGCACATGACGACCTCGCTGCTGTTCGACATCGGCGTCTACCTCATCGTGCTGGGCCTGATCCTGGACATCCTGGGCGCGCTCGGCGCCGAGGTGGACCGGCAGGCCGACGAGGACGCCGGCGACGAGGCCCGCACGGGGCCGGGCGCGGGGGCGGCCGGATGACCGCGTCGGTCGCGCTGGCGCTGGCCGGCGGGCTGCTGATCGCGGCCGGGATCACGATGCTGCTGGAGCGCACGCTGAGCCGGCTGGTGGTCGGCGTGCTCGTGCTGGGCAACGGCGTGAACCTGCTGATCCTCACCGCGGGCGGCCCGGCCGGGCGCGCGCCCATCCGGTACGGCGGAGCGCCCGGCGTGCATCCGTCCCGCCCGATGAGCGATCCGCTGCCGCAGGCGATGATCCTCACCGCGATCGTGATCGCGCTCGCCTCGGCCGCGTTCGTGCTGTCGATCGCCTACCGGGCCGGCCGGCGGGGCGGCGACGACGAGGTCCGCGACGACATCGAGGACCGCCGGCTGGCGCGCGGCCGGCACGAGCTACGCGACCGGATCCGCGCGCAGCGCCGCGAGTTCCGCCGGCTGCGGCGGCTGCGGCGCACCGAGATCAGGCAGGGGCGGGCCGAGCTGCGCGAGCGGATCCGGGCCGAACGGGAGCGCCGCGCCGTGGACGACCCGGGCATGTTCGACGACGATCCGGACGGCGACGGCCCGCAGGCCACCGGCCGCAGCGGCGGCGGAGCGGGGGCAGGCCGGTGAACCAGGCCGTACCGCTCCCGGTCCTGCTGCCGCTGCTGGCGGCCGGTATCAAGATCATGCTCGGTCCCCGGCGGCCCGGCCTGCAGCGCGCGATCAGCGTGACGGTGCTGGCCGCCGTGCTCGGCATCGCGATCGCGCTGCTGGTCGCGGCCGACCGGTCGGGTCCGCTGGTCGCCCGGCTGGGCGGCTGGCCCGCGCCGATCGGCATCACGCTGGTCGCCGACCGGCTGTCGGCTCTGATGCTCGTGGTGTCCTCGGCGGTCACCCTCTGCGTGATGATCTACGCCATCGGGCAGGACATGGCCGAGCGCGGCCCGCTCACCCCGCTGTCGGTGTTCCACCCCACCTACCTGCTGCTCGCCGCCGGCGTCGCGGACGCGTTCCTGGCCAGCGACCTGTTCAACCTGTTCGTCGGCTTCGAGATCATGCTGATGGCCAGCTACGTCCTGATCACCATGGGCGGGACCGCCGCCCGGATCCGGGCCGGGACGATGTACATCATCGTGGCGCTGCTGTCGTCGTCGATGTTCCTCATCGCGATCGCCGTCCTGTACGCGGCCACCGGCACGGTCAACCTCGCCCATCTGGCCGGCCGGATCGCCGAGCTGCCGCACGGGATCGCGCTGGCGGCGCAGCTGATGCTGCTGACCGCGTTCGGCGTCAAGGCGGCGGTCTTCCCGCTGTCGATGTGGCTGCCCGACTCCTATCCCACCGCCCCCGCGCCCGTCACCGCCGTGTTCGCCGGCCTGCTCACCAAGATCGGCATCTACGGCGTGATCCGGGCCGAGACGCTGCTGTTCCCCGGCGGCGCGGTGCGCACCGTCCTGCTGGTGGCCGCGCTGCTGAGCATGCTGGTCGGGGTGCTGGGCGCGATGGTGCAGGTCGACCTCAAGCGGCTGCTGTCGTTCACCCTGGTCAGCCACATCGGTTACATGATCTTCGGGGTGGCGCTGGGCTCCGTCGCGGCGCTGTCGGCCACCGTCTTCTACGTCCTGCACCACATCACGATCCAGACCGCCCTGTTCCTGGTCAGCGGGCTGATCGAGCGGCGCGGCGGCAGCGCCTCGATGAACCGGCTCGGCGGCCTCGCCCGGACCGCGCCGCTGATCGGCGTCCTGTTCTTCGTCCCGGCGATGAACCTCGGCGGCATCCCGCCGATGTCGGGCTTCCTCGGCAAGCTGGGCCTGCTCGACGCGGGCGTACGGGACGGCGGCCCGCTGGCCCTGGTGCTGGTCGCGGCCGCCGTGGTGACCAGCCTGCTGACGCTGTACGCGCTGGTGAAGGTGTGGAACCAGGTCTTCTGGCGGGCTCCGGTCGTCCCGGAGCCGCAGGAGACCGACGAGGACGAGGAGTCGGACGAGGACGAGGAGGTCCAGCCCACGATCCGGCTGCCGGCCGCCATGGTCGGCGCCACCCTCGTGATGGTCGCGCTCAGCCTCGCCTACACCGTGGGCGGCGGCCCGCTCGTCGAGCTGACCGGCCGTACCGCCGCCGAACTGGCCGGGCCGCACGCGTACACCAGCGCCGTCGCGCCGGAAGGAGCGCCGTGAACGAGCTGCCGCGGACCACGATCCGGATCGGGCGCCGGGTCGTCCCGCTCCCGCTGATCGCCTGGCTCACCCTGATCTGGCTGCTGATGTGGGACCGCTTCTCGGTGGCCAACGCCGTGTCCGGGGCACTGCTCGGGCTGGCCGTGGTGATCATCTTCCCGCTGCCGCCGCTGGATCCGGGCCTGCGCCTGCACCCGGTCGGCCTGGTCCACTTCGCCGCCCGCTTCGGCGTGGACCTGCTGCGCAGCGCGGGCCCGCTGGCCTGGCAGGCGTTCGGGACCCCCGAGAGCGGCAACGCCAACTCGGTCATCGCGGTCCCGCTGCGCACCCGCTCGGACCTCATCCTCACCGTCATGTCGATCGCCCTGTCGGCCACCCCCGGCACCCTCGTCCTGGACGTACGGCGCCGGACCTCGACGCTCTACCTGCACATCCTCGGCGGCTCCAGCGACGAGGCCGTCGCCAAGGCGCGCGCGGACGTGCTCACCCTGGAGACCCGCGTCGTGCGCGCCTTCGGTACCCGCGCCGACCGCCGCGCCCTGGAGGGCCCGTGACCATCGTTATCGCCATCGCGTCCGGGGCCCTGGCCCTGGCCGCCGCGTTCAACCTGGTGCGCCTCGTGCGCGGCCCGTCCATGCTCGACCGCGCCGTCGCCCTCGACGTCATGGTGGCGATCACCATGGGCGGCCTCGCCGTCCAGGCCATCGCCACCGGCGACCCCTGGGTGCTGACCTCGCTGCTGGCGCTGTCGCTGGTCGGCTTCGTGGGCTCGGTGTCGATCGCGCGCTTCCTGGTGATCCGTGACAGGGAGGACCGATGACCGTCGTGATGGCGCTCTGCCTGCTGGCCGGCTCCGGCGCCACGCTGAGCGCCGCGCTCGGCATGCTCCGCCTGCCCGACCTGCTGACCCGCATGCACGCCGCGGTCAAACCGCAGGCCGTGGGCCTGATCCTGATCCTCGTCGCGGTCGCCATCAACTTCCCCGCCGCCTCGGTGATCACCACCATCCTGCTCGTGGCGCTGCTCCAGCTGGTCACCGTCCCCGTCGCCGCCCACATGGTCGGCCGCGCCGCGTACCGTACGGGACGCTTCCACCAGGAGCGGCTGCACGTCGACGAGCTGGCCGAAGACCTGGGCGACTAGGACGGGATCCGAAGCCGGCCGCTGAGCGAAGTCTTTTCGCGGCCATGGCCTTGACCTGGTCCTTTCGCCGGTACGCCCCAGGCCATGGGCTTACTGCCGACGTACCGGCCGATGCTCGCCGTCGCGGGCGAGCTGCCCGCGGGCCCCTGGGCCGCGGAGATGAAGTGGGACGGGATCCGCGCCGTCGCGTACCTGAACGAGGGACGCCTGCGCCTGCTGTCGCGCAACGACCGCGACATCACCCCCGCCTGGCCCGAGCTCGCCGGACTCGCCGGGGCGCTCGACCGCCCCACCGTCCTGGACGGCGAGATCGTCGGCTTCCGCGCCGGCCGCCCTTCGTTCGAGGCCCTCCAGCACCGCATGCACGTCCGCAGCCCGGCCAGGATCGAGGCCTTCGCCGCCGCGAACCCGGTCACCTACATCGTCTTCGACGTCCTGCACACCGGGAGGAAGCCGCAGATCGACCGCCCGTACGGCGAGCGCCGCGACCTCCTGCTCGATCTCGGCCTATCGGCCCCGCGCTGGGACACGCCGCCCAGCTACGAGGACCTCGCGTACGCGTTCACCGAATCGGGCCGGCTCGGCATGGAGGGCATCGTCGCCAAGCGCCTGGACTCGCGCTACCGCCCCGGCCGCCGCGACCGGTGCTGGACCAAGGTCAAGAACATCCGTACCCAGGAGGTCGTCGTCATCGGCTGGACCTCCGGCGCCGGCCGCCGCGCCGGAGGCATCGGCGCGCTCCTGCTCGCCGTGCACGCCCCGTCCGGGCCCCTGACGTTCGCCGGCCATGTCGGCACCGGGTTCACCGACACCATGCTCCGCGACCTGTCCGAGAAGCTGACGCCGCTGGAACGCGACGTCCCGCCGGCCCCCGTACCCGCCCCCGACGCCCGCAACGCCCACTGGGTCGAACCCAAGCTCGTCGGCGAGGTCGCCTACGCCGAATGGACCGGCGACGGCCGTCTCCGCCACCCCACCTGGCGAGGCATCCGCCCGGACAAGTCCCCCGGCGACGTCCACCCCGAAGAGGCCTGACACGGCGATTCACGTCCAGGCGCGGTCGCGGAAGTGCCGGCCGAGCGTCCGGCCGTGCGGCGCCGCTCCTGCCCGGCCGCGAACCGGCCCGGGTCGGCGTCATAATCCCCGGGCAGCGCATTCCCCATGTCGGCCATGATGAACGGAACGCTACGCGATTCCGCCCCCCGCAGGCGCGAGTGCCGGCCACCGGCCCGCGGTGCCACCGGTCAAGCCGGCCGGCCGACCTTCCAGGTGATCCCGTACGGGGCGAGGGCGTCCAGGAACGCGGCGGGCCGGAGGACCTCGGCCGGGGCCCGTACGCCGGGAGGGCCGGACAGGCGGAGGGTGCCCTCGGCGGCCATTACGGCGGTGGTGCCGTACGTGTCGGGGCCCTCCGCCCAGGCGCCGGCGCGGTGGCCGTCCGGGGTGGTGGCCTGCACGACGATCGTCCAGCGCTCCCCGCGGCGGGTATCGCCGTCGGGGCCTTCCGGCTGGGCGGCGATGGTCTCCTCCGGGATGGCGTCGGAGAACAGCGCGGCCAGTTCGGCCTCCACGAAACCCTGGACGTGGGCCACCTCCAGGTGGTGAGGGATGGTGACGACCTCGTTCAGCGCGAACCTGACCGCCGGTACGGGGGAGTCCCCCGGGAACGTGAGCGAGGACAGGCGTGGCTGGACGTCGGCGCGCCATTCGCCGTCCTCGTAGGCCAGGCCGCCGGACTTGAGGACGTCCACGGTGCCGAAGAGCGAGCGCATCGAGCCGCGGGACATTCCCCCGCCGCCGCTCACCCGGTGCCCGGCCAGGACCTCGTGGAGGGGACCGCCGCCGAGGTGCTCGGACAGCAGCCGGGCGAGGAGGTCGCCGGGGACGCCGCCGTCGGTCATGGCGGGGGTGACGATGACCCCGGCGCGTTCGGCGTCCGCCGAGACCGTGTCGTAGATCCGCTTCACATGGAGCTGCTCGCCGGAGGTGTCGGTGTAGTGGCACCCGGCGGCGATGGCGGCACGGGCGACGGCCGTACCCGAGGGGGTGAACGGGCCCGCGCAATTGATCACCGCGTCGGCCCCGCGGAAGGCGGCGACGAGGGCGTCGTGGTCGGTGAGGGCGGCGACGCGGGTCTCCCGGCCGCCGGCGTCGGCGGCGAGGCGCCGTGCGTCGCGGCCCGCGAGGACGATCTCCGTGTCGTGCCGGGCCAGCTGGGCGAGGACGAGCCGGCCCTGGTAGCCGTACGCTCCGTAGATGACGATCTTCATGTCCGTCAATCTAGGAGGGCATCATGAGATCGTGAATAATCCATTGTCTCGTTGGGATACGTGATCGTCTCTTCATGGACGTGCTCAGTGATGTCATCGCCTCCGTCCGCACCGGTCGGCCGCACTCGTCCCGCACCACCGAGCGGGCGCCCTGGGGCTCGTGGCTGCATGCCTCGTCGGGGGCCGGCTTCCATGTGATGCTCGCCGGGTCGGGCTGGCTCGTCCCGCAGGAAGGGGCGCCGGTGCCGCTGGGCGTCGGCGACGTGGTGTTCGCGGCGCGGGGGACCGCGCACGGCCTGACCGATGATCCCTCCAGGCCGCTGGAGTCGATCGTCGAGCTCGACACCCTCGAATCCAGCGTGGAGGACGCGCAGGCCTCGGCGGTCATGCTGTGCGGCGCCTACACGATGGACCGGGGCCGCTCGCATCCGCTGCTGGACGAGCTGCCCGAGATCATCCACCTGCCCGCCAGGCTCGGCCGCCGCGCGCCGCTGCGGGCCGCGATCGACCTGCTCGCCGCCGAGATGGAACGTCCCGGCCCCGGCACCGACGCGGTCGTACCGGCCCTGCTGGACACGCTGCTGCTGTTCATCCTGCGCGCCTGGTACGAGGAGCGTCCCGAGACCGGATGGGCCGGAGCGCTGGGCGATCCCGGGATCAGCGCGGCGCTGCGCGCCGTCCACGACGACCCGGCGCGGCCCTGGACGGTCGAGGAACTGGGCACGGTGGCGGGGCTTTCGCGGGCGGCGTTCGCGCGCCGGTTCACCGGGCTGGTCGGGCGGCCCCCGCTCGGCTACCTCACCTGGTGGCGCCTGACGACGGCCGCCGGGCTCCTGGCCGGCGGGGACGCGCCACTGGCGGCGATCGCCCAGCGGGTCGGGTACGGGTCGGAGTACGCCTTCGCCAACGCGTTCAAGCGCGAATACGGCATCGCCCCGGGCCGCTACCGTTCGAGCCGATGAGTTCCCTCGAGAGCGGATCGGCTAGGTCAGCAGGCCGATGACGGGGGCGAAGGCCTCCAGGTCGCGGTCGGAGACGAGGTAGTAGCTGAAGCCGTACCGGTCGCGGCGCTCGGCCATCTGCCCGGCGATGTGCTCGGGCGGCCCGACGAACTGCGACGGCATGTCCGGCACGAGATCGGCGTCCCAGCCGCGGCGGCGGGCGATCCGCGCGGCGCAGTCATCGGGATCCGGTCCGAACGCGGGGTTCACCAGCATGCTCAGCTCGACGTCGCGTCCCGGCTCCCGTACGTGGGCGACCTTCCGGGCGATCGTCTCCGGCAGCCGCTCGGTGATCTCGTCGGAGATCGTTCCGCCGGGCAGCGCGCGCGGCAGGACGCCCGCGATGTCGGCGTACCGGCCCGCGAGCCGGAGCATCCGCGGGCTGCCCGCGCCGACGAGCAGGGGCGGCGGTGCCTGGACCGGCCGTGGGAACACCGTCAGGCCGCCGACCTGGTAGTGCTCGCCGGCGAACGTGGTCGCCTCGCCGCGCAGGAGGCTCGTGACGATCTGGAGCGCCTCCTCCAGGCGCCCCACCCGTACACCCGCCGGTTCGAACGGCATCCCGGCCGCCTCGTACTCCTCGCGCGCCCAGCCCGCGCCGATGCCCAGCTCGAACCGCCCGCCCGACAGGTGATCGAGGGTGGCGGCCTCCTTGGCGAGCATGACCGGGTGCCGGTAGTCGTTGCCCAGGACCAGCGTCCCGACGCGCAGCGTGCGGGTGGCGCAGGCGGCGGCGGTGAGGGCGGGCATCGGGGCGAGCTGGTCGCCGAACGGCTCGGCCACGAAGTGGTCCCGCAGCGTCAGCGTCGCGTACCCGAGTTCCTCGGCCCGCAGCGCCAGGGCGGTCAGCTCCGAGGCCGTACGGACCGACTCGCCGACGACGCCGAATCGGAAGCGCTTGCTCATGGGCCCCAGCCTGCCCGCCGGCGCGCGTGCCACGCTGGCGGGAATCCGACATGAGGGTTCGTCAGGGCGACTTGACGTCAGGTGGTCCTGACGCAAGGATGGGGGCATGTCACCCGATGAGCTGGACACCGCGCTGACGCTGCGGACCGCCGTGGCCAGGTTCGAGGAGCTGCGCGAGCACGACGCGTTCGCCGACCGGCCGCTCGGCAAGGCCGAGGCCCTCGAGCTGATCACCCTGGGTGAGGTCATCGCCCACAAGGCGCGCTACGGCCGCCAGCTCTCGGTACGCACCGCGCGCGAGGCCGGGGCCTCCTGGTCGCAGATCGGCCGGGCCATGGGCACGAGCAAGCAGACCGCCTGGGAGACCCACAACCGCTGGATCGAGCAGCAGGCCGAGCAGCGCCGCAACGAGGGCCACTGGGGCCTGGAGGCGCACGAAGTGGCGCGCGAACGGAAGCTCGCGGGCGAGGCGCCCTGACTCAGGCGTTTCGCAGGTCCTCGTACATGCCGAACAGCTCGCCGACCGGGACGGGCCTGCGGTCGGCGGCGGCGATCTCCTCGGCGCCCTTCAGCGTGGGGAGCGGCGGGTAGAAGCTCATGCCCTCGTCGTGGCGGAGGCCGGCGATGTCGTCCTCCCAGCCCGGCCACTGCAGCGTCCAGTAGAAGTCGGAGAGGTTGCCGAGGATGAGGAAGCGCAGCCACATGCTGTGCCCGAAGACGCGCTGCGGGGTCTTGAGGAGCTTCCACTCCAGGCTCTCGGGCTCGAAGTAGCACACCTGCCCCGGCTCGCCCGGACGGCCGTCGGCGGCCGGATCGGAGCCGTTGACCTCGAACCGCCCGCCCAGCACGTCGTACCCGACCAGCAGCGGGGGAGCGGGCCCGCCGCGTACGGCGAGCGCGGGATTGGCCTCGGCGAGGCTCGGCAGCCCGCGTTCGGGGAAGCCGCCGCCCAGCACCCGCACCCATCCGTTCGCGACCAGGGCGCCGCCGGTGTGCAGGGCGAGCGCTCCCAGGTACGAGCCGGCGCTGACCTGGATCCCGCGCAGGGCCTCCTCGCCGGCCTCCGGCCCGATGGGCAGGATCTCGGCGGTCTGGTGGCCGTCGGTGCGGCCGAGCAGCTCGCGCAGCTCCGGCCAGGCGGGATCGGCGACGTCCTTGAGCTCGGCGGCCGAGCGGAGATCACTCACAGGTCGTACGTCCTCCCATCGGGGCCGGGATGGCGTGCAGCCATTCCGGCGATCTTGTCAGATGCCCGGCATGGGCGTGGAACGTCCTCGATGTCCGGGCGCGTCGCCCCTTGACGCGCGCACCGGTTTCAGGATTGGTTAGGTATGCCTTACTTAGGTCTGCCTAACTTTCTGCCCCACCTGCCTGTGCCAACGTGAACCGACTCGCGTGGAGGAGCCTCATGGACCGGACCGCGCTCGCAGGGACGGCCGCCCTGGTCACCGGGGCCGGCCGCGGCGTCGGCGCCGCCGTCGCCCGTACCCTGGCCGCCGCCGGAGCGCGGGTCGCCGTGCTGGACCGCGACGCCGCGGCCGCCCGCGCGGTGGCCGCCGGACTCGACCGCGCGATCGCCTGCACGGCCGACGTCTTCGACGGCGACGCGGTCGAGGACGCCGTCGAACGCGCCGAACGCGAGCTCGGCCCGATCGGCCTCCTGGTCAACGTCGCCGGCATCGAGCGCTCCCTCACGGTGAACGCGACCGGCGTCTTCCTGGTCTCCCGCGCCGTCGCCCGCCGGATGGTCCCGCGCCGTACCGGCTCGATCGTCACCGTCGCCGCGGAGGGCGCCCGCGTCCCGCGCGCCCGCCTGACACCCTGCGCGGCCTCCACTGCCACGGCCGCACAGTTCACCCGCTGCCTGGACGTGGAACTCGCCGAGTACGGCATCCGCTGCGAGGTCGTCCCGGTCGACCGCGCCCTCACCGGCGTCCTCGCGGCCACGCGCCGCGCCCCGGAATTGCTGTTGCGGTAGCGCTCCCGCCGCGCCGTCCGGTATGCCTTGAACCGACGAAGGGACTGCCGCGGATGGACGTGCACTGGATCGGCGTCGCGATCGGCCTCTACGTCGCGTACGCGGGCGTCTCGATGCTGGTGGCCAAGATCCGCCTGCAGCTGCGCGGGCCGCGCGTACCCGGCGTCGTCGCCGGCCGTACGGACGCCGCGGCGACCCGGCCCGGAGTGGTGAGCCGCTCCGGCGTCGTCCGCTTCACCACCGAGGACGGCCGCACCGTCGAGGCCACCAGCTCGGTGCACTCGTTCCCCGGTCCGAAGGTCGGCCGGCAGGTCACCGTCGTGTACGACCCCAAGCGGCCCGAACGCACCGGCGAGCGCATCGGCGTCCACCTGTTCCTGCTCCTGGTCGGTGCCCCGCTGTTCATCGCCGTCGGCGCCGGGATCGCGCTCCTGAACTACCTGGACATGTGACGGTCCGCGTCCTTGGCCTCGAGCCGTCCGGCCAGGCGCGCCTTGACCGCGGGCCACTCCGAGGCGATCACCGAGTACATCGCCGAGTCCCGCAGCCGGCCGTCCTCGCCCGGCGCCCACGACACCCCCCAGCTCCGCAGCACCCCTTCGAAGGTGGCGCCGAGGGCCTGGATGGCCCGCCGTGACCGCTCGTTGCGGGCATCGGTCTTGAGGTCGACCCGTTCCACCCGGAGGGCCTCGAAGGCGTGGCCCATCAGCAGCAGCTTCGCCTCGGCGTTGATGCCCGAGCCCTGCCCGGACGCGCCGAGCCAGGTGAAGCCGATCTCGACGGCGCGCAGCTCGTCGCGGCCCGGCCAGTACCGGGGGTCCAGGTACGCCGTGCAGCCCACGGCGCGGCCGTCCGCCCGGCGGACCTGCGCGAACGGAACGACCCCTTGCTCCGCCCGCGCGAAGTGGGCCCGCACGAAGGCCGTGACCTCGCCGGCGCGGGGCACGAGCGTGAACGCGTAGCTGCCGCGATCCTCTTCCGCCGCCAGGGCCAGGTCGTCCACATGGTCCAGGGACAGCGGCTCGAGCCTGACGAGAGAACCTTCGAGGACGGGTACGTCGAACCAGGTGCCCATGGCGTCAGCTCCTCATCGTTCCTGGCAGTGGCACCTTGCCGTGGCAGGTTGCCGGACCGTCTCGGGGCCAGGTCCCTCGGGTCCTCTGGATGAACGCCACCGATCCTCGCGGGCGGACTCCGCCGCCGTCAAGGCGATTGATCAAGGCGCGCGCCGAGCCGTCAGGATTCCTCGGCGGCGATGAAGGCCTCGGCGCGGCGGAACAGGCCGAGGGTGATGGTGTGCAGCATGTCGCCGGTCTCCTTGGGTGCCTTGCCGGCGAACGCGCGGGCGTGGGTGCCCTCCAGGACGATGCCGAGCTTGAAGCAGGCCAGGACCGCGTACCAGGTGATGGACGCCAGGTCGCGGCCCTTGGCGGCCCCGGCGCGCTCGGCGTAGGCGGTCACGAGCTCGCCGGGGCCGGGCAGGCCGCCGGCCTCGCCGAGCGGGCCGGCCAGCATGTCGCTCATGTCGCCCTGCGCGGGCCAGGTGGCCAGCAGCCAGCCGAGGTCGAGCAGCGGGTCGCCGATCGTGCACATCTCCCAGTCGACGATCGCCGCCACCTGGGGGCCGCTTGAGGAGTACATGAGGTTGGCCAGGTGGTAGTCGCCGTGCAGGATGCCCGGGCGCCAGGTCTTGGGACGGCCGGCCTCCAGCCAGGCCGCGACGCGGTCCAGGCCCGGGATGTCGGGGCCCGGGTAGCCGTCGAGGGCGCCGTAGCCGTCCAGTTCCGACATCCAGCGGCCGACCTGGCGCTCCAGGAACCCCTCGGGCTTGCCGAAGTCGGCCAGGCCCACGGCCTCGTGGTCGACGGCGCCCAGGGCGGACAGGGCGCGGGCGGCGTTCAGGCCCATCTCGCGGCGGATCGCCGCGTCCGAGGCGTGCGGCTCGGGCAGCGTGACCGAGGCGTTGAAGCCGTCGACCGGCGTCATCAGGTAGAAGACGGCGCCGTTCATGACGTTCTCGTCCGGGCAGTCGGCGATGATGCGCGGGGCGGGCACGTCGGTGCCGTCGAGGGCCGCGAGCACGCGCGCCTCGCGGCGGAGCACGTCGTTGGTACGGGCGCGCAGGTGCCGGGGACCGCGGCGCAGCACGTAGCCGCGGCCGCCCCGGCGGAAGCGCAGCAGGACGTTCTGGGTCCCGCCGGACAGCAGGGTGACGTCTTCGAACGGGCCTTCGGGCAGGCCGCGCTCCGCCATCCACCCGGCGAGCACGTCGAAGTCCACGAGCTCGCGCTCGATCTCTGCGGGCTGCTGCACGGTCGCTCTCCCTCGAACCCTCGGACTCATGAACCACGAACCCTCGAACCCCTCGAACAGGGTTGTGCCGGAGAGTAACAGTGATGCACTTGCATTAATCCTTGTAGTAGGCGCATTATCGGCGGTGTACGCCGCCCGCGACGCCGAGGAGACCGCCATGGCATGGGACTTCGACACCGACCCCGAGTACCAGAAGCTGCTCGACTGGGCCGACACCTTCGTCCGGGAGGAGGTCGAGCCCCTCGACCTGGTCCTGGGCGACCCGTACGACAAGACCGACCCCCGCTTCAAGCAGCTGGTGCGGCCGCTGCAGCTGCAGGTGAAGGAGAAGGGCCTGTGGGCCTGCCACCTCGGCCCCGAGCTGGGCGGGCAGGGCTTCGGCCAGGTCAAGCTCGCGCTGCTGAACGAGATCCTGGGCCGCTCCCGCTTCGCGCCCTCGGTGTTCGGCTGCCAGGCGCCCGACTCCGGCAACGCCGAGATCATCGCCCACTTCGGCACCGAGGAGCAGAAGGAGCGCTACCTCGCGCCGCTGCTGGACGGCGAGATCTCCTCCTCGTACTCGATGACCGAGCCGCACGGCGGCGCCGACCCGACGCTGTTCACCACCCGCGCCGTGCGCGACGGCGACGGCTGGGTGATCAACGGCGAGAAGTGGTTCTCCTCCAACGCCAAGCACGCCGCGTTCATCATCGTGATGGCCGTGACGAACCCGGACGTCAGCGCGTACGAGGGCATGTCGATGTTCATCGTCCCGGCCGGCACGCCCGGGCTGACGATCGTCCGGAACGTGGGCGTCGGCGGCGAGCGCGAGGGCTCGCACGGCTACCTGCGGTACGAGGACGTCCGGGTGCCCGCCGAGAACCTGCTCGGTGCCGAGGGCGGCGCGTTCGTGATCGCCCAGACCCGGCTCGGCGGCGGCCGCATCCACCACGCCATGCGGACGATCGCGCAGGTGCGCAAGGCGTTCGACATGATGTGCGAGCGCGCGGTGAGCCGCAAGACGAGGTACGGGGCACTGGCCAAGCTGCAGATGACCCAGGAGAAGATCGCCGACAGCTGGATCGAGGTGGAGCAGTTCCGGCTGCTGGTGCTGCGCACCGCCTGGCTGATCGACAAGCACCAGGACTACAAGCTGGTACGCAAGGACATCGCCGCCGTCAAGGCCGCCATGCCCAAGGTGTTCCACGATGTCGTCCAGCGGGCGATGCATCTGCACGGCGCACTCGGCGTGTCGGGTGAGATGCCGTTCGCCGGCATGATGCTGGGCGCGCAGGCGCTGGCCATCGCCGACGGGCCCACCGAGGTCCACAAGATCACCGTGGCCCGGCAGATCCTGCGCGACTACGAGCCGGTGGAAGGATTGTGGCCGAGCGGCCACCTGCCCACCCGCCGCGAGGCGGCCCGCGAGCGCTACGCCGCCGCGCTCGAGAACGAGCTGGCCAACGAGTGACCGTGCCGTCCTGCGAGTGATGGGGCGGGCCGACCAGTGACAGGGGACGAGTGACCAACGCGACCCGCGAGCGGCTGCTGGACGCCGCCCAGCACCTGTACGCCCGGCGCGGCCTGGACGCGGTCAGCCTCCGCGAGATCAACCAGGCCGCGGGGGCGCGCAACGCCACCGCCGTCCAGTACCACTTCGGGGACCGCGCGGGGATCGTCCGCGCCGTCTTCGCCCGGTACCGGCCGGAGGTCGACGCGCGCCGGCACGCCCTGCTGGACGCCTACGAGGCGGCGCGCGAGGACGACGTGCGGGCACTGGCCGGGGCGCTGGTACGGCCGCTGGCGGCGCTGCTGCGGGACGAGGGCGGCCGGGACTTCCTGCAGATCTGGGCGGACGCGCTCAACCGCCCGGACGTGGTCGTCTCGGCCGCCGCGCTGGAGGACCCGAAGGACAGCATGTACCGCTGGCGCGCGCTGGTACTGCCGCTGCTGGAGGCGGACGCGGCGCGGCTGCACCGGCGGTTCACCGCGCTGCTGTACGCCTCGATCGAGCTGGGCCGCCGGGCCCGGTCCGGGCCGCGTACCGACGACCGGCTGTTCACCAGCTACCTGACCGACGTGGTCACCGCCATCCTGGCCGCCCCGGTGTCGGCGGAGACGCGCGGCCTGGCCGCCGAGCGCGACGCCGCCCGCGGCGGTGACGGGTCACATTTTTCCAAGACCGGGGCCGGCGGAGCGCCGCAGACTGGGCATGTCACTCACGGGGAACCGCCCGATGACCAGGGAGGATGACATGACCGACACGCCCAGGCGAACGTTCTACCCGATCGTCGACTACCGCGATCCGGCCAAGGCCATGGACTGGCTGGAGCGCGCTTTCGGCTTCGAGCAGCACGAGGTCCACAAGGACGAGCAGGGCCGGATGGTGCACATCGAGATGCGCTACGACACCGGCATCCTCATGCTCTCCGAGGTCGGCAAGGGAGCCAGCGCGGGCGCCGGGAACGCCGGGATGTACGTCGCGGTGGACGACCCGGACGCGCACCACGACCGGGCCAAGGCGGCCGGGGCCGAGATCATCAGGGAGCTCACCGACCAGCCGTACGGGTCGCGGGAGTACGCCGCCCGCGACCTGGAGGGCAACCCCTGGTACTTCGGTACGTACCGGCCCTAGCCGCCCCTCGCCGGTCCCCGGCCCGTCCGTACGACCACGGGAAAATGGGCGGAGACGCTCTGCTTCCTCCTGCTACCGTGCGGATGCCGGCCGCGGGACTTCGGTGCGACTTCCGGAACCCGCCTTTACAGCGATGATTCGCCGTTCGCGCCCCCATTCCCCGGCCGGCACCCCGGATCACTGGGACCGGGGCGGCCGGGGGAGCGCGGGGCGATGGGCGAGACGCTGGCGGACCTGGTCGCGTGCGAGGACGTGCTGATGTTCGTCAACGCCGCGATCACCTCCACCGGCCAGCGCGAGTTCCACCACGACGGCGGCGACCAGGGGCTCTCACTGGAGTTCCTGCACGAGTACATGCTCTACGGCTACCGCGACCTGTACGCCGCCGTCCTCGCGCTCGACATCAACGACCACAACGCGGCGATGATCGTCCGCAACCTGCTCGTGCACGCCGCCGAGGCGGACCGCGAGCGGCGGCGCGAGGAGGGGCTGCTGATCGCGGCCCGGCTCGCGCGGCTCCCGCAGCACCGCGTCCTGCGGCTGTTCCGCGACCTGCGCCGCGCCGGCGTGAACAACCGCCGCACCCGCGCCATCCAGCGCGACTGGCTGGCCTCGCGGACCGATCCCGCGTTCGACGCGGTCAAGTACCGGGGCGCGGTCAAGGACATGATCCGGCACGCGCACCTGCGCGTGGAGGGCGAGCTGGGGACCTTCCTCTTCGCCCCGCACAGCCGCGGCTCGTACCGGACGCCGATGTTCGAGACCTGGCGCCGCGCCCACTACGAGCAGGCCGCGCTCTACCGGCTGCCCTACACGGTCGCGGAGGGCTTCGCGAGCAAGCACGGCATCCCGCGCGAGGTCTTCCTGGAGCGCATCGAGCCCCAGATGACCCGGCTCGAACGGCTCCGCCTCCAGGAGAACGCGTACGTGCAGGGGAGCACGCGCGTGCGCAAGCCCGCCGGCAACGTCCGTACCGACCTGTCGGGGATGCCGCTCACCAGGCTCGCCACGTACGCCCTGGCGCTGCCCCTGGACACCCGCGCCGAGCGCCGCGAGGAGCTGACCACGGCCCTGCGCGCCGCCGCACGCAAGTCGGCCGGGCCGCTGGCCGGCCGGTGGGGGCACGTCGCGGCCGTCCTGGACGACAGCTTCTCCACCACCGGCTCCGGGCAGAAGCGCCGCCGCCCGCTGGCGGTCGCGCTGGCCTGCCACTACCTGCTGCAGGCCCTCGCCGCCCGCTACACCCCGCTGTGGACCTCCGGGCGCGCCGACGAGCTGCTGCTCTACCCGCTGGGGCCCACGCCCCTGGGCGAACGGATCCTGGACGCGCTCGACACCGGGCCCGAACGCCTCATCATCGTCTCCGACGGCTGGGACAACGCGCCGCCCGGCCTCGCCGCCGAGGTGCTGCGCGTCTGGCGTACCCGCCTCGACCCGGACCGCAAGGTCACGATCACCCATCTCAACCCGGTGTACGACGCCGACGACTTCGACGTGCGCCGGCTCACCCCGACCGTGCCCACGGCGGGCGTCCGCGACGCCGAGGACCTGCCCACCCTGATCGAGCTGGCCGGCTTCGCCGAGGGCCGGACCGGCCTGGACGACGTCCGCGCCTACCTCGGTGAGCGGACCGCCCGCTTCACGGCAGGAGGCCGGCGGTGAACCTCTCGCTCGACGGGCTGACGACGCGTCCCGCGCAGACGTGGGGGTCCATCCGGCTGGTGCCGCTCGTCCGGGACGAGCCGGTCCCGAACCTGCGGCTGCACCGCCGCGTGTACGACGACCCGTCCGTCGTGGACGTCGGCGACGGTACCGCCTACACCGCCTACATCCCGCACGCCTTCGTCGCGACGTGGCAGAAGGACGGCGAGCCCGCCGCGTCGTACGGCACCCGGATGCTGGTGAAGGACGACCAGGGCACGGCGCCCGCCCGCATGCGGATCAAGGTACGGCGCCGGATGACCCGGCGGGTGGCCAGGGACCGGCTCCGCTTCCTGCCCCTGCACCTGGCCGTCGAGGGCTACCTCGCGCTGCACTTCGGCGGCCCGGAGATCGCCTGGGAGGAGTGGTCGCAGCGCGCCCTCGCCCGCGGCCTGTCGCCCCGCTCCGAGGAGACCTACCTGGGGATGTACGTCCAGGGCCTGGAGGACGCGCTCGGCATCTTCGAGACGTACCCCGGGCAGTGCGGCGTCATGGTGTACGTCGCCGACGCCCTGGCCAGCGCGTTCGTCGTCCCGCACCCCGACGACTACCGGGCCCTGCACGCGACCCTCGTGCAGGACCTCTTCGGTGAGCAGATCTACCAGTACGGGCTGCTCACGCTTCCGTCCGACGACATGAAGGTACGCATCGACGGCAGCGGTGTGCGTTCGCTGAAGGATCTGCGCGACCAGGCGGCGCGGCGGCAGGACGAGTGGGCCGGGTTCCACGACGAGGTCATGGCGGGCGGGCTGTTCGACCCGAAGGGCTCGTCCCAGCACGTCCAGTACCTCGGCGGCTTCACCCTGGACCGGTTCCTGCCCTCCTTCACCCCGCACCAGGAGAACCACATCGGCGAGGCCATCGTGGACGACGAGACGGGCCGGATCGCCTACCTGAAGTCGTTCCGGCTCTCCGAGGCCCAGGTGCGGCGCGGTTACCTGCTGACCCGGCTGGCCGCGAGCGACTGGCACCTGGAGTCGGCCGCGGCCGCCCTGGGCACCGGCGCGGCCGGGCTGGCCCTCCGGCTGGAACGCGCCGGCTTCGGCTACCTCCTGCGCCAGGACGTCCTCGACCACTACCGCGCCAAGGCCCGCGCCGGGAACGCCCGCTAGCCGCGGAGGCCGGCGAACAGGTCGTCCTCCTGGTCGGGGGCGTCGACCTTGCAGATCTGCCGGATGAACGGCTCGAACCCGAACGCCATCATCTGCGCCTCCTCCGGCAGCCGCAGCATGAAGATGCCGTCGCTCTGGCTGGCGTGGGCCTCCAGCGCCTTGCGCTTGTGCTCGACGTACGCCGTCACGTCCAGCACGCTCGTGATCATCTCGTCCGGGACGCCGAAGTCGTCCGGCAGCTCGAAATCGCCCATGTCGGCCCCGGAGTCCTTCATGTACGTCATCATCTGCTCGATACCCGAACGCGGGACGGCCGTGTAGTAGAGCTTGCTCGGAATCCCCGTCGACTCGGTCGCGGCCATCGCGATCCGGTGCGCCTGGATATGGTCCGGGTGCCCGTAGCCGCCGTTCTCGTCGTACGTGACCACGACCTGCGGCCGGTAACGCTCCATCAACTCCGCCAGCCGCCGGGCGGCCGTGTCGACCGGGACGTTGGCGAACGCCTCGGGATGGGCGTTGGTGTCCCAGCCGACCATTCCCGAATCGCGGTATCCGAGCAGTTCCACATGCTCGATGCCGAGCAGATCGGCCGACTCGCGCAGCTCGGCGAGCCGCTGCCGCGCCACCGCATCGGCATCGTGCCGCGGGTCGTCCGGCTTGAGCCCCTCCGCGTCGTCGCCCGCCTCGCCGTTCGTGCAGGTCACCAGGACCGTGCGGATCCCCTCCGCGGCCGAACGCGCCAGCAGGCCGCCGGTACCGAGCACCTCGTCGTCGGGATGCGCGTGCACCGCCATCAGGGTGAGCTGGGGACTCATCAGGATCTCCTCGGGGATTCAGGGATCGAACGGTCAACCCTACGGCCCGCCACGGACACTCTCGCCCACCTGTTCGACCTGGCCGGCGGCCCAGCCCGCCAGGTCCGCCCGTCCCGGCTACGAATGGGTCTTCTGCGAGGCGGCCTCCTGGGCCGACAGGTCGGCCGCGGTGAGCGGGTGGGCCGGCGGGTCGAACGGGAACAGCGAGGACGACGCGAGCCCGTCGATGACCAGCAACTCGCCCGGCTCCAGCAGCCGCCAGCCCGGATCGTCGTCCATCCGCTCGCTGGCCACCACGTGCGCCGGGGTGGGCGCCTCGGCCTCCACGTCCAGGTGGCCGGGCTCGTGCCCGCCGTCCAGGTGCCGGCCGTGCCCGTCCAGCGCGGGCGCCAGCACCCACAGCTCGTTCGACTCGGGGTAGCGCAGTGCCCACAACCGGCCGGACTCGGCCAGCAGCAGGTTGAGCGAGAACACCGGCAGCTCGGCCGCGATCCGCCGGACCGCCGCGACCAGGCCCGCCGTCGTGTCGCCCCGCCGGCGGATCTCGGCGGTGATGTAGGCGAAGACCAGCTCGGAGTCGGTCTGCCCCTCCATCAGCGCCCGGTCCACGTCGGTGAGCCACGAGTCGAGCACGTCCAGGCCCTGGACCACGCCGTTGTGCGCGAACAGGCGGTCGTGCATGTCGAACGGATGCGCGTTGTGGACGTCGATCTTCCCGGTCGAGGCGTACCGCACGTGCGAGACGAACGTGTGCGACTGGACGTTGAGCGCCGCGGCGGCGAAATCGGAGTTCTCGAACGCGGCGATGGGCGCCCGGTCGCGGACCGGCTCGTCGCCCAGCGAGAACCAGCCCAGCCCCGTCCCGTCGGGCATCCGGCGGCTCTGCGCGTGCAGGCTCTGCGGCGCGTCCAGTAGCCAGAACGTGGCCCGTACCCGGGGTCCCCCAGTGGTCATACCGAAGAGTCGGCACATGCGTCCACAATGCCGGACGCCCCGTACTGGAGTCAGCACCACCCCGGCACAACGGCGTGGCGCGATCATGTGGCATGGCGTACGGTCCGGCTATGGGGACGCCACTGGTGCTGCTGGACGTCGATGGTGTGCTCAACCCGTTCGAGCGGCCGCATCGGGGTTTCAAGCGGCACCGGTGCTCGCCGAACGGCATGACGTTCAAGCTCTGGCTGAACGCCAGGCACGGGCGGATGCTGCTGGATCTGGCCGAGTCCGCGAACGCCGAGCTGGCCTGGGCGAGCTACTGGTGCGACGACGCCAACACCTGGATCGGGCCACGGGTCGGCCTGCCCGACCTTCCGTTCGTTCCGATCCCGCGGTTCCCCGGCATGGACGAGGGCGGCACGCTCGGCGGCTGGAAGGCCCGCCATGTCGCCGCCTGGGCGGACCGGCGGCCGTTCGTCTGGTTCGAGGACGAGCCGGACGCCACCGACTGCATCGCCGCCGAGCCCGGCGTCGCCGACCATCTCCTGGTCTCGGTGGAACCCCGGGAAGGCCTGACGGAGGCGCACATCGACCTGGCCCGAGGCTGGCTCCTGGCCCGCAGCGGCCAGGACACCGGCTGAGACACCGGCTGAGACACCGGCCCGGACAAGGTGTGACGGCCCCGGCCGTCAGCGGGAGGGCCGGGGCCGCCGGGCGTCAGCAGCTGCCGTTGACGAGGCTGGTGAGCGCCTTCTTCTCCGCCGAGTCGACCGTGAGGCCGTAGCGGTACTTCACGTCCGTCCAGGACCGTGCGTACATGCAGCGGAACGCGGTACGGGACGGCGTCCACTCCGCCGGGTCCTGGTCTCCCTTGGACTGGTTGACGTTGTCGGTGACCGCCCACAGCTGCGCGCTGGCGCGGTCGTTGGCGAACGCCTCGCGCCGCGAGGTCGTCCAGGAACGGGCGCCCGAGCGCCACGCCTCGGCGAGCGGGACCATGTGGTCGATGTCGACGTCGGACGCCTGCTTCCAGGTGGCGCCGTCGTACGGGCTATACCAGCTGCCCGAGACGGCGGCGCAGCTGGAGTCGGTCCTGACGTTGGTCCCGTCCCTCTTGAGGACGGTCTCGCGGGTGTTGCAGGAGCCCGTGACCGTGCTCCAGTGCGGGAACTTCTCGCGGCTGTAGCCGGTGGACGGTCCCTCGGCGGCGACGGTCAGGGCCGCCAGATGCTCGAGGGTGGCCGCCTTCCCCGGCGGTGCGGGCGGATCGGCGGCGGCCGGCGGCGCGGTGAGCGCCGTGGTGATCAGCGCCGTGGTGATCAGCGCCGTGCCGGCCAGGCCGGCGGTCAGGCTGGTGGTGAGAGCGGTGACGGTGAATCCCGTGCGTTTCACGGGGTTCCTCCTCCGACTCGGCAATGGGAGCCACACCAGTCTTATTTAAGGCGATAAACCAGAAATGTCCGTTAGCTACCGGCAAGATCACGGTCGTGTTACCGGCAAGTGGGGTCACATTCGTCCAATACGCCCCGCGCATGAACGCCTAGCGTCGATCTCGTACCGTTGGACAAGGGGAGATGACGATGGCTCGATCACCACTGCTGGACATGGCCTTCGGCTACATGCCGGCGCAGATCGTCTACACCGCGGCCGAACTCCGGCTGGCCGACGCGATGGCCGCGGGGCCGCGCACGAGTACGGAACTGGCAAAGGAGACCGGCACGCACGCGCCGTCCCTGCGCCGGCTCCTGCGCGCACTGGCCTCGATGGGGGTCGTGGAGCAGCGCGGCCCGGACCTGTTCGAGCTGACACCGGTGGGCGCCGGTTTGAAGAGCGATGACCCCGCCTCGGTACGGGGTTTGCTCAGGCTGTTCTGCGGTCCCGAGGTCTGGCGGTCCTGGGGCGACCTGGCCGAGACCGTGCGCAGCGGGGAGCCCGCATGGGACCGGCTCCTCGGAATGTCGTCGTTCGAGTTCATGGCCGAGAACGAGGAACTGTCGGCCACGTTCAACGCCGCCATGGCCGAGCACACCCGGCAGGTGGCACCGGAGATCATCGCCGGGTACGACTTCGGCCGCTTCGGCACGATCGCCGATCTGGGCGGTGGGGACGGCACCCTGCTGGCCGCGGTCCTGCGGGCCGCACCGCGGGCGCGGGGCATCCTGTACGACCTGCCCGCCGGGCTCAAGGACGCGGAGCGGGTCCTGTCCGAGGCCGGCGTGGCCGACCGCTGCGAGGTGGTCTCCGGGGACTTCTTCGAGGCCGTTCCCGAGGGCGCCGACGCCTACCTGCTCAAGAGCGTGATCCACGACTGGAACGACGAGCGGGCCACGGCCATCCTGAGCTCCTGCCGCAAGGCGATGCGCCCGGACGCGCGGGTGCTGCTCGTGGACTTCGTCATGCCGCCCATGGTCACGCCGGAGAACGCCGGCAACATCATGAGCGACATCAACATGCTCGTCGTGCTGAAGGGGCGGGAGCGTACCGAGGAGGAGTTCCGCGACCTGCTGGCCGCCGCCGGGCTGCGCCTGGCGTCCATGACCCCCGCCCTCCCGGGCTCCGGTTACCGGGTCATCGAGGCCGTTCCGGGCGGCTGACCGGGGTCAGGGGCCGCTTACCGGCGCGCGTCCGGCGCAGGGCAGGATGTGGGGATTCCGTCTCGCCTAGAAGGAGATTCGATGAGTTCTCTCGCCGGACGTGTCGCCCTGGTCACCGGGGGAGGCCGGGGGATCGGCCGCGCCATCGCCCTGGGTCTGGCCGCGGACGGCGCCACGGTCGCCGTCAACTACCGGAGCGACGAGGAGGCGGCCGCCAAAACGCTGTCAGACCTGGAGGCGGCGGCTCCCGACTCGGCGCCCCGCGCGTACGCGGCGGCGGTGGAGGACCTCGACGCGTGCCGGGCCCTCGCCGGGCGGATCGAGGCCGACTACGGGCGGCTGGACATCCTCGTGCACAGCGCGGGCATCGCCAGCCGGGGCAAGAGCGTGGCCGACACCGACCCCGCCGAGCCGGCGCGGGTCCTCGGGGTGCACGCGCTCGGCCCGCACCACCTCACCGCGGCGCTGCTGCCCCTGCTGCGGCGGTCCGAGCGCGGCGACATCGTGTTCGTCTCCAGCATGATCACCGACACCTTCCCCGCGTTCGGTGCCCCGTACGCGATGGGCAAGGCGGCGATGGAGGCCCTCGCGCACACGCTGGCCAAGGAGGAGCGCCGCAACGGCATGCACGTCAACATCGTCGCGCCCGGCGTGGTGGACACCGACATGGGCCGGCGGCTGGTGAAGGCGACGGCGGGCATCGACGACATCCGGCAGGCCGACGCGTCCTCGCCGTACGGGCACGTGTGCTCGCCGGAGGAGGTCGCCGACGTCGTGCGGTTCCTGGTCTCCGGCGCCGCCTCCTACCTCACCGACCAGCGGATCGTCGTGGACGGCGGCACGTTCTGAGGCCGTGCCGCCGGCTGCGGTGTGCCCTCGGGTGAGGCGTGCCGTCAGGTGCGGGTCCAGTCCGGCTGCAGGAAGTCGGCGACCCGCGCCTCGCGGCCCAGCAGCAGCACCTCGCGGAACTGCCACAGCATCGCCCCGGTCGGCGCGTGCACGACCCAGTCGGGACGCAGCCGCATCTGCAGCAGGCTCCCGCCGCCGATCTGGGGGACCCAGCGGGGCGTGTCGTCGTCGGCGAGCCGGGCCAGGCTCACATGGTGGACGGACTTGACCTCGTCCGGGCTGGGCCGCAGCGGGCCCGGGTCGGCCGGGGCCACCACGATCGGCGTGATCGCGAACCCGGACGTGGCGGGGAAGTCGTCGAGCCGGCCGAGCACCTCGGACGGCTCCAGCTCCAGCCCCAGCTCCTCGTGCAGCTCGCGCAGCGCCGCCTGCTCGGGCGTCTCGCCCTCGTCCATCCGCCCGCCGGGCAGCCCCCACTGGCCCGCGTTGCGGCCCCGGTCGGCCCGCTTGATCAGGATCACCGACGGGACGCCCGCGTCCTCGACCACGCACAGCACCACGCCGGCGCGGCGGGATCCGGGGGAGTCGGGGACCGTGGTGTGCTCGAACGCGCCGAGCCGCCGGGCGGCGGTCTCCCGGAACGCGGGCAGGCTGGTGAGGGGGGAGTCGGTCATGCGCCGATCTTCTCAGGTACGCGCCGGGGCGCCTTCTCCGGTACCGGACTGCGCCCTGGCATAGCGGGCCGGTGACGTCCCCACCGAGGCGGTGAAGTCGCGGGTGAAGTGGGCTTGGTCGGCGTAGCCGAGCTCGGCCGCCAGCTCCGCCCAGTCGACCCCGGTGCCCGCCGCCGCCCGCTCCGCAGCCTCCAGCATCCGGAAGCGCCGGATCACCCACTTGGGGCCGATGCCCACGTACTCGTGAAAGAGCCGCTGCAGGCTGCGCGGGCCGATCCCGAGGTCGGCGGCCAGCTCGCCGACGCGGACCAGCGCGGGCCGCTCGGCGATGTGCTCCACCACGCGCGCCGCCCGTTCGGCCTGAGGGTCCGGTACGTCCGGGCGCCGGTCGAGCAGGAACGACTCCAGCCGGTCGAGGGCCTCCTGCGCGTCCGGGCGGCCGAAGACGTCCGCGCCGAGCGCGCGCCCGGCGGCACCGAACACCTCGTCCACCGCCGGCATCCGGCCGGTGATCGTCGACAGCGGCGCGCCCAGGAACGGCCGGAAGCCGCCGGGCAGGAACCCCACCCCGATCACCCGCCCCTCCCCGGCGATCTCCTCCACGAACTCGTCCCGGACCACGCCCACGATCCGGGCCCGCGTCGCCCCGGTGGTCAGGTAGCCGGTGAACGTCATGTGCACGGACGGTCGGGTCAGCACCCGCTGCCGGTGCGGCTCGCGGCCGCGCAGGTCCCAGGTCAGGATCCAGAAGAACTCCACGTACGGGGCGAGGGCGGGGGAGGGGGCGATCCTGGTGACATGGAAGCGTTCCCGCGCCGTACGGGCGTTCAGGACCCCGGGCGGGTCCGCGGGCAGGATTCGGGCCATTCCTCCAGGCTAACCGGGGCCGCCGTCGCGTTTCTTCAAGACGCCGGGGCAGGAGCCCCCTAGCGTGGAGGGCGTTCGAACGGATGAGCGAGGAGTGATCGTGATGGAGTTCCGGGACCTGATGGTGCCCGCTGCGGAGGAGTCGGCGCGGATCGTCCGGGGCGTACCGGCCGGGCGCCTGGACGGGCCGACGCCGTGCCCCGAGTGGGACGTGCGGGCGCTGATCAACCATCTGATCTTCTGGACGGGGCGGGGCGAGACCGCCGCCCGCAAGCAGCCGCCCATCGACGTGGAGGAAGGACACGACTTCATCAAGGACGGCGGCTGGGCCGACCTCTACGCCGACCAGGCCCGCAGGACCGCCGAGGCCTGGACGGACCCGTCCGCCTGGGAGGGCGAGACCAGCCTCAGCGGTGCCCCCGAGGGCATGCCGGCCGCGTTCATCGGCGGGATCCTGTTCGGGGAGTGCGTCCTGCACGGCTGGGACCTCGCCGTCGCCACCGGCCAGGACACCGCTTTTCCGGACACGCTCGTCCGCGCCGCGTACGAGCGGGTGGAGGCAACGGCCGAGATGAGCCGCGAGTACAAGGTGTTCGGCCCCGAGGTGAAGGTGCCCGAGTCCGCGCCGCTGCAGGACCGGCTCCTCGGACTGGCCGGCCGCGACCCGTACTGGAAGCCCTGACCCGGCCGGCGGGAAGCCCTGACCCGCACCGGAAGCTCCGGCCCGGGCGGGCGAGGCTCGGCGCAAACCGGTTGCCGGGGGTTCTACGCTTGGGGCATGTCTTCCACGTCTTCGATTCGTGTCCGCTTCGCCCCGTCCCCGACCGGGATGTTCCATGTGGGGGGTGCCCGGTCCGCCCTGTTCAACTGGGTGATGGCCGCGCAGTCGGGCGGCACGCTGGTGCTGCGGATCGAGGACACCGACACCTCCCGCAACAGCCCCGAATGGACCGAGGGCATCATCCGGGCGATGGCCTGGCTCGGCATGGACGGCGGGCAGTACGAGGGCCCCTACTTCCAGTCGGCCAACGCCGACAAGCACGCCGCCGCCGCCCGCACGCTGATCGAGGCCGGCCGCGCGTACTACTGCGACTGCGTGCGCGACGACGTGATCGCCCGGACCGGCGACCAGCACAAGGGCTACGACGGCTTCTGCCGCGACCGCGGCCTGGAGCCGGGGCCGGGCCGGGCGCTGCGGTTCCGTACGCCCGACCGCGGCCACACCACCGTGATCGACCTGCTGCGCGGCAAGCCGGTCTTCGAGAACGCGGTCCTGGAGGACTTCGTCCTCGCCCGCGCCGACGGCTCGGTGACGTTCCTGCTGGCCAACGCCGTGGACGACATGAGCCAGGGGATCACCCACGTCGTCCGGGGCGAGGAGCACCTGTCCAACGCGCCCAAGCAGCAGCTGCTGTGGGAGGCGCTCGGCGGGGAGCCGCCGGTGTGGGCGCACGTCCCGGTGATCGTGAACGAGAAGCGGCAGAAGCTGTCCAAGCGCCGCGACAAGGTCGCGCTGGAGGACTACCAGGCCGAGGGCTACCTCGCCGCGGCCATGCGCAACTACCTGATGCTGCTGGGCTGGGCCCCCTCGGGCGACCGCGAGATCGTCCCGTGGGAGGTCATCGTCGACGAGTTCCGGATCGAGGACGTCAACACCTCGCCCGCGTTCTTCGACGAGAAGAAGCTGCGCTCGTTCAACGGGGAGTACATCCGGGCGCTGCCGGTCGAGGAGTTCGCCGCCGCCTGCCTGCCGTTCCTGGAGAGCGCGCCGTTCGAGGCCGACCCGGCGGTGTTCGACCAGCTGGCTCCGCTGGCGCACACCCGGGTGGCGGTGCTGGCGGAGATCGTGCCGATGGTCGACTTCGTGTTCCTGGACGAGCCGCCGTTCGACGAGCAGTCCTGGAACAAGGGCATGAAGGGCCCGGCGGCCGAGATCCTGGCCGCCGCCGAGGAGGCCTACCGGGACGCCCCCTGGGAGACCGCTGAGCTGAAGGACCGGCTGGAGCAGGTCGGCGTCGCGCACGGCCTCAAGCTGGGCAAGACGCAGGCACCGGTCCGGGTGGCCGTCACGGGCCGCACGGTCGGGCTGCCGCTGTTCGAGTCGCTGGAGATCCTCGGCCGCGAGCGCACCCTGGCCCGCATCGCCGCCGCCCGCGCCAAGCTCGCCGCCGCCTCGCCGGCCTCCTGAGCGTGTGATCCCCGGAGCCGGGTGACCCGCGGGGCGGGTCACCCGGCCGGACCGATCGGCGTGCCCGGCCATGCGTGCCCGGCCATGCCGGTCCGGCCGGTCAGTCGGCCGGGTCGTCGGTGCCGGTGACGGTCGTCAGCAGGTCCGTCACCCGCCGGTCCAGCTCCTCGAAGTCCTCCCGCAGCGTGGCCGGGATCCGCTTGCCCACCGACTCCAGCTGGTCCTGGACCGCCTTGAGCCGCGACTCCAGCTCCGCCGCGGCCCGAGCCTCGGCCTCCGGTACGGTCCCGGGCTCGCGGCTGGGATCGGTGGTGGGCCTGGCCTGCAGCAGGGCGGCCTGCTCGCGCAGCAGCGCCGCCTGCTCGCGCAGCAGGGTGGTCTGGTCGCGCAGCTGCTTGTTCTTGTTGTGCAGCTCCACGAACACCGACACCTTCGCGCGCAGCACCCAGGGGTCGAACGGCTTGGAGATGAAGTCCACCGCGCCCGCCGCGTACCCGCGGAACGCGTAGTCGGGATCGCTGTTGACCGCCGTCAGGAAGATGATCGGCAGATCGCGCGTCTTGCGGCGGCGCTTGATGTCGCGCGCGGTCTCGAAGCCGTCCATTCCCGGCATCACCACGTCCAGCAGGATCACCGCGTACTCGTCGGTGAGCAGCGCCTTGAGGGCCTCCTCACCGGAACGGGCCCGGACCAGATCCTGATCGAGCGAGCTGAGGATGGCCTCCAGCGCGATGAGGTTCTCCTCGCGGTCGTCCACGAGCAGGATCTTCGCCTTGTCGTCCACGCTTGCTCTTCTCCGATCGTTCCCGGGGCTCCGCGCGATCCTAGTGGTCAGGGGCCGGTGGTCAGGGGACGGTGGTCAGCGGACGATGGACGGCTGCAGCCAGGTGCGCATGACGTCCAGGAGATGGTCCACGTCCACCGGCTTCGGCACATAGTCCGACGCGCCGGAGGCCAGGCTCTTCTCCCGGTCCCCCTTCATCACCTTGGCCGTGATCACGATGATCGGCAGCTCGGCGAACTGCGGCATCTCGCGGATCGCGGCGGTCGTGGCGTACCCGTCGAGGCCGGGCATCATCACGTCCATCAGCACCAGCGCCACGTCCGGGTTGCGGTGCAGCACGTCGATGCCGGCCTGCCCGTCCTCGGCGTACAGCACCTCCATCCCGTAGCCCTCCAGCACGCTGGTGAGCGCGAAGACGTTGCGGACGTCGTCGTCCACGATCAGTACCTTGCGGCCCGACAGCACGGTGTCGAGGAAGTCCGAGGGCGGCTCCTCCATCAGCCCGGCGAGCGCGGGCTCGGACTCGACCGGCCGGTCGCCGGGGCGGCCGGGCCGCTCGGCCGGCGGGACCGGCTCCCGCGGCTGCTGGGGCGCGGCGCCGCCGGGCTCGGCCGGGCCCGCCGTCACGGCGGCGTGCACCGGCTCGTCCGGCAGCACCGAGCGCCGCCGGCCGTCCGGCTCGGAGTACTGCGCGGGCAGGTACAGCGTGAACACGCTGCCCCGGCCCGGCTCGCTCTCGGCATGGATCTCGCCGCCCAGCAGCCGCGCGATGTTGCGGCTGATCGACAGGCCCAGGCCGGTGCCGCCGTAGCGGCGGCTGGTGGTCCCGTCGGCCTGCTGGAACGCCTCGAAGATCACCTGCAGCTTGTCCGCGCTGATCCCGATCCCGGTGTCGATCACGCGGAACGCGATCACGTCGGGGGTGTTCCACAGCGCCGGCAGCGTGAAGCTGATGTCGCCGGCCCGCTCGATCCGCAGCCGGACGTCGCCCTCGGCGGTGAACTTGACCGCGTTGGACAGCAGGTTGCGCAGCACCTGCTGCAGCCGCTGCTCGTCGGTGTACAGCGAGCCGGGCACCTCGGGGGAGACCTCCACCCCGAAGGCCAGCCCCTTGTCGACCGCCAGCGGCCGGAACGTGGCGTCCACGTAGTCGACCAGCCCCGACACCGCCAGCCGCTGCGGGTGCAGCTCCATCTTCCCGGCCTCGACCTTGGCCAGGTCCAGGATGTCGTTGATCAGCTCCAGCAGGTCGGTGCCCGAGTCGTGGATGGTCTGCGCGAACTCCACCTGCTTGTCGGTGAGGTTGCCGCTGGGGTTCTCCGACAGCAGCTTGGCCAGCACCAGCAGGCTGTTGAGCGGCGTGCGCAGCTCGTGCGACATGTTCGCCAGGAACTCGGACTTGTACCGCGAGGAGATGGCCAGCTGCTCGGCGCGCTCCTCCAGCGTCCGCCTGGCCTGCTCGATCTGGAAGTTCTGGATCTCGATCGCGCGGTTCTGCTGGGCCAGCAGCGCCGCCTTCTCCTCCAGTTCGGTGTTGGAGTTGCGCAGCTCGCCCTGCTGCCGCTGCAGCTCGTCCGAGCGCTCCTGCAGCTCCTGGGCCAGCCGCTGCGACTCGGCCAGCAGCGACTCGGTCCTGGTGTTGGCGCTGATCGCGTTGAGCGTGACCCCGATGGTCTCGATCAGCTGGCTGAAGAACGCCAGGTGCACGTCGGTGAACCGGCCGAACGAGGCCAGCTCGATCGCGCCCAGCACCGAGTCCTCGAACATGATCGGCATCACGATGATGTTCACCGGGCCGCCGTCGCCCAGCCCCGACCCGATCTTGATGTAGTCGGACGGCGCGTCGCCGATCAGCATCGTGCGGTGCTCGGCCGCGGCCTGCCCCACCAGGCCCTCGCCCAGCGCGAACCGGACCGCGCCCGCCCGTACCTTGCGGACCCCGTACCCGGCGATGAGCACCAGCTCGCTCTCCTCGCCGCCGTGGTCGGCCAGGTAGAACGCGCCGTACTGGGCGTTGGCGGTCGGCGTCAGCTCCCGCATGATCAGCTCGGCCACCTGCATCAGGTCGCGGTGGCCCTGCATGAGCCCGCCGATCCTGGCCAGGTTGGTCTTGAGCCAGTCCTGCTCCTCGTTGGCCCGGGTGGTCTCGCGCAGGGTGGCGACCATCAGGTTGACGTTGTCCTTGAGCTCGGCGACCTCGCCGCGCGCCCCGACCGTGATGTTGCGGCTCAGATCGCCGGTGGCGACCGCGCTGGCCACCTCGCCGATCGCCCGCACCTGGGTGGTCAGGTTGCCGGCCAGCTCGTTGACGCTCTCGGTCAGCCGCTTCCACGTACCGGAGACGCCCTCGACCTCGGCCTGGCCGCCCAGCCGGCCCTCGATGCCCACCTCGCGGGCCACCCGGGTGACCTCGGAGGCGAACGAGGACAGCGTGTCGACCATCGTGTTCAGCGTGGTCTTCAGCTCCAGGATCTCGCCCTGGGCGTTCACGTCGATCCGCCGGGTCAGGTCGCCGTGCGCGACCGCCGTCGCCACCTGGGCGATGTTGCGGACCTGGTAGGTCAGGTTGGAGGCCATCCCGTTGACGTTGTCGGTCAGGTTCTTCCACATGCCGCCGGCGCCGGGCACCAGCGCCTGGCCGCCCAGCCGGCCTTCCGTGCCGACCTCGCGGGCGACGCGGGTGACCTCGTCGGCGAACGCCGACAGGGTGTCGACCATCGTGTTGATGGTGTCCTTGAGCTGCAGGATCTCGCCCTGCGCGTCGACGGTGATCTTCTTGCCCAGGTCGCCCTCGGCGACCGCCGTGGTGACCTGCGCGATCCCGCGGACCTGCGTGGTCAGGTTGTTGGCCATCGAGTTGACGTTGTCGGTCAGGTCCTTCCAGACCCCGCTCACGTCCCGCACGTTGGCCTGGCCGCCCAGCCGCCCCTCCGCGCCCACCTCGCGGGCGACGCGGGTGACCTCGTCGGCGAACGCCGACAGCTGGTCGACCATGGTGTTCATGGTGTCCTTGAGCTCAAGGATCTCGCCCTGCGCGTCCACGGTGATCTTCTTGGTCAGGTCGCCCTGCGCCACCGCCGTGGTGACCTGCGCGATGTTGCGGACCTGGTACGTCAGGTTGGAGGCCATCCCGTTGACGTTGTTGGTCAGGTCCTTCCAGACGCCGCTCACGCCCGGGACCCGGGCCTGGCCGCCCAGCCGGCCTTCCGTGCCGACCTCGCGGGCGACGCGGGTGACCTCGTCGGCGAACGCCGAGAGGGTGTCGACCATCTGGTTGACCGTCAGCTTCAGCTGCAGGATCTCGCCCTGCGCGTCGACGGTGATCTTCTTGCCCAGGTCGCCCTCGGCGACCGCCGTGGTCACCTGGGCGATGTTGCGGACCTGGTAGGTCAGGTTGTTGGCCATCGCGTTGACGTTGTCGGTCAGGTCCTTCCAGACCCCGCTCACGCCGCGGACGTTGGCCTGGCCGCCCAGCTGCCCCTCGGTGCCGACCTCGCGGGCGACGCGGGTGACCTCGTCGGCGAACGCCGACAGCTGGTCGACCATCGTGTTGACCGTGAGCTTGAGCTCCTGCAGCTCCCCGGTCGCCTCCACGGTGACCTTGCGGGTCAGATCGCCCTCGGCGACCGCCGTGGTCACCTCGGCGATGTCGCGGACCTGGTCGGTCAGCCGGCCCGCCATCGCGTTCACCGCGGCGGTCACGTCCCGCCACTGGCCGGTCATACCGCGCGAGGACGCCTGCCCGCCGAGCCGGCCCTCGGTGCCGACCTCACGGGCGAACTGGGCGACCTCCCAGGTGAACCGGTCCAGCAGCTCCACCATGCCGTTGACCGACTTGGCCATCCGCAGCAGCTCGCCGCGCATCGGCCGGCCGCGGACCCGCAGCTCGACCCGCTGATTGAGGTCGCCCTTGGCCACCGCCTCGACCACCTGGTACATCCCGGTGGCCAGATCGGTCAGCTTGTCCATGATCGCGTTGGAGTCCTCGACGGCCATCGCCCAGCTGCCCTTGAGCGTGCCGGGGGTGATCCGGCCGCCCAGCTGGCCGTCCCGGCCGATCTCGCGCCGCACCCGGCTCAGCCCGCTGGCCAGCTGCTCGCCGCTGTCCCTGATCTCCTCCAGGATGGCGGCCGCCTCGGCCACCGCGCCCTCACCGGGCACATCGAGGTCGGGCCGGGACTTGCCGTCCCGGACGGCCGCGAGCGCCTTCAGCAGTGGCGCCAGGTCCGCGTCGCTGTAGCGGGGTGTGGTGTCATGGAACGACCCTCCGTTGCGACGGGAGCTGGACGCGGTTCGGGGCATGCTCTTCATCCTCCTGGCCCGCGATGTGGGTGTACGAAGACCACGGATACCTCGTCCGGGGCCGCACCTGTACTCTACGTCGCCCCATGGCCGGAAACCCGGCTCACGCGGACGCCGCGACCGCGGGGGCGGCCTGTAGTGTTCGTGTTACCGTCTGTCGCGCGGGCGGCACGGCCGGTTGACGGCAGGGCTCTCCCGCCGGCCGCCGGGCATTCCTGGCCGAGTGGTCGACCAGTCTGTCACGATAGCCAGACCCGGGAGAACAACGCTTGAGTGAGGGACGACTGTTGGAACGGCAGACGGTGTCGGCCACCTTCCCGTCCGCCGCGACCTCCGTGGCGGACGCGCGCCAGTTCGTCCGGCGGGTGCTGGCCGACTGGGACATGGAAGAGGCCGCCGACGACGCCGTGCTGGCCACCAGCGAGCTCGCCACCAACGCCGTCACCTACGCCGGGACCTCCTTCGAAGTGGCCTGCCGCCTGACCGACGACGGCGACATCCTCGTCGAGGTCCGCGACCTGCACCCCACCCGCTCGATCGCGATGCCCGGGATGAACGCCTCCAGCGGCCGCGGGCTGCCCTCGATCGCCCGGCTCGCCGCCTCCTGGGGCGTCACCTACGACCGCCGCACCAAGGGCGTGTGGTTCAGGATCCCCAGCCCCACCGCCACCAACGGCGCCGGATCGGCGCGCGTGTCCTCGGAGACCGCCACGGGCACGGCCGGGCTGACCGGCCTCGGCGCGATCCGTTCGGGGCTCGCGGTGGCCGGCGAGGGCTCCGCCGAGGCGCCGGCCGGCCGCGAGCCGCGTCCCGAGCCCGCCGGGCGTGTCCCGCTGGGCCGCGGGGGAGTACGGAGCGACCGCGACGCCCGGGGCCGCCGGGGCGCGGGGGCCGAGGACGTCTCGGACCTGCCCGGCCAGGGCGACCGCATGCTGCGTTCACCGGCCGCCCGCGAGTCGCTGGAGAGCGCCGTCACCACCGTCCGCGACGTCCTGGACGCCGACGCCGCCGCCGTCCTGCTCACCGAGCGGGACGGGCGCCTGGTCCTGGGCGCCTCGGCGGGCCTGCCCGCGGACGTGACGCTGGGCGAGCTGTCGGTGGTCAACCTCGGCCCCGACGCCCGCGCCGGATCGCCCTGGGTGTCCTCCGACACCTCCGATCCCCTCGCCGCGGCGCTGCGCGCCCGCTCGCTGGCCGCCGCCCCGCTGGAGGCCCAGGGGCGCCTCACCGGCGTGGTCGTCGCACTGTCGTCGTCCCCCGGCCGGTTCGAGGAGGCCACCGCCACCCGGCTCGGCCGCATCGCCGACGAGATGTCGCTCTCCCTGGAGAAGGCCAGGGTGGGCGAGCTGGAACGGTCCTGGCGCGGCTGGCTGAGCTTCGTCGCCGAGGCCAGCGACCTGCTGGCCGGCACCCTCGACCAGGAGCGCACGATGGCCCTGGTCGCCCAGCTCGTGGTGCCGCGGCTGTCCACCTGGTGCGCCGTCTACACCGTCGCCGACTCCGGCGCCGCCCGCCTCGCCTACGTCTGGCACGCCGACGAGAACCGCGCCGACGCGCTGCGCGAGCTGCTCGAGCACACCGACTCGGCCCCCCTGATGGACTCGCCCGGCCCCTGGCACGGACTGGCCACCGCCCCGCAGGACGTCCGGGCCGCGGCCGGCTCCACCGCCGCCGACCACGCCTACGCGTTCCCGCTGAACGCCCGCGGCCGCCGGATCGGCACCATCGTGATCGGCCGCCCGCCCGGCGACCGCTTCCCGCGCAGCGCGATCGAGCTGGCCGAGGAGCTGAGCCGCCGCGCCGCGCTCGCCGTCGACAACGCCCGGCTCTACTCCGAGCAGACCACGATGAGCAGCGCGCTGCAGCGCAGCCTGCTGCCGCCCGCCATCCCCGACATCCCCGGCCTGGAGGTCGCGGTGGTGTACGAGCCGGCGGGCGAGGGCAGCGAGGTCGGCGGCGACTTCTACGACGTCTTCGAGACCGCGGGCGTCGGTACCCCCACCGCGGCGCCGTCGCCCCGATGGCGGTTCGCCATCGGCGACGTGTGCGGGACCGGCCCGCAGGCGGCCGCCGTCACCGGCCTGGCCCGGCACGCGCTGCGCATCCTCGCCGCCGAGAACATGTCGGTCCCCGACGTGCTCGGCCGGCTCAACCGGCTCATCCTCGCCGAGGGCGAGCGCGGCCGGCTGCTGACCCTGCTGCACGGCGAGATCGCGCCCCGGCCGCGCCGGGACGGCGTCTCGATCAAGCTGACCAGCGCCGGCCACCCGCCTCCGCTGATCCTCGATCCGGACGGTAGGGTGACCGAGGCCTCTTCGCCGCAGCCGCTGCTCGGGGTCTTCGACGGAGTGGACTTCCGGACCGAGACCGTCCAGCTGAAACGCGGCCAGGTGCTGCTGTGCGTGACCGACGGCGTGACCGAGCGGCGTTCGGGGACCCGGCTGCTCGGCGACGGGCACGGGCTGGAGCGGCTGCTGGCCGGCTGCACCGGGCTCAGCGCGGGCGCGGTGGCCGCCCGGATCCAGCGCGCGGTCCGCGACTTCGGGCCGGAACCCTCCGGCGACGACGTTGCCCTCATCGTTCTCCGGGCGTCATGATGGAGCACAACAATCGGTAAGGTGGGGTGGCGTGGGGCTTGCCTTGCACACGACACGACAGGACGGCCGCGCGACGATCGCCGCGCGCGGCTCCATCGACCTGCACTCCTCAGAGGAGTTGCGGGCGCGGCTCACCGAGCTGGTCGACGCCGGTGAACGAGAGGTCGTGGTCGACCTGACCGCCGTGGATTTCTGCGACTCCTCGGGCCTCAACGTACTGGTCCGGGCCTACAAGCACGCCAAGGCACAGAACGCCAGCTTCACCGTCACCGGCGCCTACGGCCGGGTCGAGAACGTTCTGCGCACCACCGGACTGGACCGGTTCCTGATCGGCGGCGCCACCGGTGCCTCGGGTGGCTCTGGTGCCACCGACGCGAGCGCCGGATAGCCGGCCGCCATGACCGAGACGACGCTGCGCGCCGCCCCCCAGACCGAGGCGGTCGAGTACGCCCGCCGCCTGGCCGCCCGTACCATGCGCACCTGGGCCCTGATGGAACGCGAGGAGCTGGTGACCGCCATCGTCGCCGAACTCGTCGCCAACGCCGTCCTGCACGCCGGCACCGCGCTCGAGCTGCGCCTGCTGCGCAGCTCCGGCCGGATCCGGATCGAGGTCCGCGACCGTTCCGCGCAGATGCCCCGGCTGACCGTCCCCGGCCCCCTGGACGAGTCGCACCGCGGCCTGTTCATCGTCGACCGCTTCGCCAGCGACTGGGGCGCCGACCCCGTCACCGGTGGCAAGGTCGTCTGGGCCGAGGTCGAGGTCTAGCCGATTGCATTCCCGGTCACGCCGGCTCGCCTGGCGGCTCGCCTGGCGGCTCGCCGCCGTGACCGTGCCCGGGGCGAGCGCGGCGGCCCGGTGCGGCTCGCCTTCGGCTTTGCCGCACCGGGCCAGGTAACGCGCTCGCGCGGTGGCTGAGGCCATCGCGGACGGGGGTTGAGTTCCGCTGGGCTTACCGGGTCTTTCGGCTTACTGGGTCTTTCGGTACAGCTCGGCGACCATGAACGCCAGGTCCAGTGACTGGCCGCGGTTGAGGCGGGGGTCGCAGGCCGTCTCGTACCGCTGGTGCAGGTCGTCCTCGTCGATCTGGTGACCGCCGCCGACGCACTCGGTCACGTCGTCGCCGGTGAACTCGATGTGGATGCCGCCCGGGTGCGTCCCCAGGGCGCGGTGCACCTCGAAGAACCCGGTGACCTCGTCCAGCACGTCGTCGAACCGGCGGGTCTTGTGACCGCTCGGCGCCTCGAAGGTGTTGCCGTGCATCGGGTCGCAGATCCACGCGATCGGTGCCCCGCTGCGCTCCACCTTCTCGACCAGCGGCGGCAGCGCCTCGCGGATCCGGCCCGCGCCCATCCGCGTGATGAACGAGAGCCGGCCCGGCTCGCGCTCCGGGTTGAGCCGGTCGATCAGCGCGAGCGCGTCGTCGGCGGTCGTCGTCGGCCCGAGCTTCACCGCGATCGGGTTGCGGATCCGCCGCAGGAACTCCACGTGCGCGCCGTCCAGCTGCCGGGTGCGCTCGCCGAGCCACACCAGATGGGCCGACACGTCGTACGGCTGCCCGCTGAGGCTGTCGATCCGGGTCAGCGCCCGCTCGTACTCCAGCAGCAGCGCCTCGTGGCTGGAGTAGAACTCCACGCCGTGGAACTCGTCGGGGTTGGCGCCGCACGCCTTCATGAACGTCAGCGCGCGGTCGATCTCCCCGGCCACCTGCTCGTACCGCCGCCCGGCCGGGCTCTGCGCCACGAAGTCCTGGTTCCACGCGTGCACCTGGCGAAGGTCGGCGTAGCCGCCCTTGGTGAACGCCCGGCACAGGTTCAGCGTGACCGCCGAGGCGTGGTAGGCCTTCATCAGCCGCCACGGGTCGTTGCGCCGGGAGTCGGGGGTGAAGTCGAAGCCGTTGACCGCGTCGCCACGGTAGGCCGGCAGCTCCAGCCCGCCCCGTACCTCCGAGGGCTTGGAACGGGGCTTGGCGAACTGCCCGGCCATCCGGCCGATCTTGACCACCGGGACGCTGGCGGCGTAGGTCAGCACGACCGCCATCTGCAGCAGGGTCTTCAGCTTGTTCTTGACGGCATCGGCATTGGACCCGTCGAAGGTCTCCGCGCAGTCGCCGCCCTGGAGCACGAACGCCTCGCCCCTGGCGACCTCGCCGAGCCGCTGCTTGAGCTGGTCGCACTCGCCGGCGAAGACCAGCGGCGGCTGCTTGGCGAGCTCGGCGGCGACGGCCCGGGCCTCGGCCGGGTCGTCCCACTCGGGCTGCTGGAGGGCGGGAAGGTCGCGCCAGGCATCGAGGGCGCCGGTGTTGTTCATGGCCATGTGAAGATCTACCTGCGAACTGTCGGTGACGGGATGGGCGGTACGTGCTGTGCGCACGACGTGCTGTATTGGACGACGCCAGGCTATGGCACGTTCGGGGCGTGCCATCGGCCGCACGGCGTAGCCGCCGTGAAACAGGCCTGAACACGAGCCTTGGCGCGGGCCGTCATACGGACTTGGCGCGGGCCGTCATGCGGAAGGGACGGCCCGGCCTGGGCCGTCCCTTCCTACGCTCGCTCGACCCTTGATCATGCCGCCTGGGACGAGGCGGGCTCGCGCACAGGGTGGCGGCGCATCCGGTCACCACCCGTACCGGGACCCGCGTCCGCGCCCGGCAGCGCGCGATGCGCGGCCGGATCGACGTCCACGGCCAGCTGCCGCAGCCGGCGCAGCGACCGGTCGGTGATCTGCCGCACCCGGTTGTGGCTCAGCCCGTAGCGGGCGCCGATCTGGGCATACGACAGCGGCTGGCCGCTGTCCATCCCGAACCGGGCGCGCAGGATCGCCGCCTCCCGCTCCGGCAGCCGTTCCAGCAGCCGGGAGAGGCCCTCGAGATCGTCCAGTGCGACGACCTCCGCCTCGGGCGTGACCGCCTCCGGGTCCTCCAGCAGGTCGCCCATGGGCGTCTCGCCCGCGTCGTCCACGGTCGCGTCCAGGCTGGCGGGATCGCGGCGCCAGCGCTTCAGCTCGTCGATGTGCTCGGGGGCGGCGCCGACCGCCTCGGCCAGCTCGTCCCGGTTGGCGTCGCGGCCGAGCTCCCGGCTCAGCTGGCGCTCGGCACGGCGCAGCCGCGACAGCTCCTCCTCGACATGGACCGGGAGCCGGATCGTCCGGGCGCTGTGGCTCAGCCCGCGCCCGATCGCCTGCCGGATCCACCATGTCGCGTACGTTGAGAACTTGTAGCCGCGGCGATAGTCGAACTTCTCCACCGCGCGCATCAGCCCGAGATTGCCCTCCTGGATGAGGTCGATCAGCGGAAGTGACTCGGTCGGGTACTTGCGGGCGATCGAGACGACCAGCCGCAGGTTGGCCTCGACGAACCGGCGCTTGGCGCGCAGCCCCCCGGCCATGAGCTCTTCCAGCTCCTCCGGCGTCACGCCCTGGGGCGGCGTCCCCTGCTCCAGAAGCCTCTCGGCGTACAAGCCCCCCTCGATCGCCTTCGCCAGGTCGACCTCCTCCACCGCGTCCAGCAGTGGCGTACGGCCGATCCGGTCGAGATAGGCCCCGACGAGGTCCTTGTCGGGGGCGTCGACCCTGTCGCCCTTGGTACGGGTTGCAGCCATCCTGACCCTTCTCCGGTGCGATCTCCCTGACGGCACAACGTTCGAACACCCCCTGGTGATTCCCACGTGGGGAATACTGCGGGGCTGTGCACCGCTCTACCCGTCCTGATACCCCGAGTAAGGAGACGACGACATGGCGACGGTCACACTGACCGCGGAGAACTTCGACGAGGTGGCCCAGGGCGAGGGAATCGTGCTGGTCGACTTCTGGGCGGAATGGTGCGGGCCGTGCCGCCAGTTCGCACCGGTGTTCGAGAAGGCCGCGGGCGCCCACGACGACATCACGTTCGGCAAGGTCGACACCGACGCCGAGCAGGAGCTGTCGCAGCGCTTCGGAATCGCCTCCATCCCCACGCTGATGGCGATCCGGGACGGGATCATCGTCTTCGCCGAGCCCGGCGCCCTGCCGGGCGCGACACTGGAGAAGGTGATCGAGCAGGTCCGCGAGCTCGACATGGAGGACGTCCAGCGCCGCGCCAAGTCCTGACGCCCACCGGCCGTCGCCGCCGCCCGGCGGGGCGCTGACCGGAAGCGGACGCCCCGCCCCGGGCGGCGGAGATCACTACCGCCGATCCGGCCATGTGGGGGCGCGTCCGCACCTCTGGCACCCGCCGGGCACCCCGGCATCGGTGCCTCCGGCCCTGGACGTCCGGTCCGGGCCGGGGTCCGATGGACCCACCCCCTCAGGGAGGAGCGACCGATGAGAACGCTGGACTGGATCGCCCGGTCGGCTCCCGTCGCCCGCCTCCGCCAGGCCGGACGGCAGATCCGGGCCGAGAAGTACGTCGAGAACGGTGTCTACGTCATCCGCGCGGACCTGCCCGGGGTCGATCCGGCCCGCGACATCGACGTGTCCGTGCACGGCGGCACCGTCGAGATCAAGGCGATCCGCCGGGACGACCTGAAGGCCCGCTGGCACAGCGAGATCCCGTACGGCCTCTACCGCAGGGTCCTCACCCTGCCGGACGACGCCGACGGTGACACGCTGACCACCCGCTATCGCGACGGCGTCCTGGAAGTGGCGATAGCCCTGCCGGGAGCCGGTCGCGAACCGGCACCCGACCGCGAAACGACGCCGCTGCGACTGCGCCGCTGACCCGCCCGCCCATCGCCGGGCATCCCCGATGATGGACGGATGCTGGCCGACGTCGTCGAACACCTGATGTGTCCCGTGTGCGCGGAGCGCCTGACGCTCGAGACGAGAGCGTTGCGGTGCTCCGCGGGGCACCTGTTCGACATCGCCCGCCAGGGCTACGCCAACCTCCTGTCCGGAAACGCACGCCCCGGCACCGCCGACACACCGGAGATGGTCCGCGCCCGGGACGACTTTCTGAGCGCCGGCCACTTCGATCCCCTCACGCGCTTGCTCGCCGACCGCGTGACCGAAGGACTCAAGGACGCGGTCGTCCTGGACGCGGGAGCCGGTACGGGCCACTACTCACGGGAGATCCTCGACCGTTCGCCCGGGACGGTAGGCCTGGCACTGGACGTCTCCAAGCACGCGGCCCGCCGAGCCGCTCGCGCACACCCGCGCATAGGAGCGGTCGTCGCGGACCTGTGGCGCCCCCTACCCATACGGGACGGAGCCGCGGACGTGGTCGTCAACGTCTTCGCGCCGCGCAACGCCCCGGAGTTCCACCGCGTACTGAAGTCAGGGGGCGCCCTTTATGCGGTCACCCCTTCGGAACGCCATCTGGGCAACCTCGTGAGCGCTCTCGGTCTGCTGTCCGTCGACGAACGCAAGGCCGAACGCATGGACGCTTCCCTCGCCGGCCACTTCGTACTGGAGACACGGGAGAGCCTGGAGAGCGAGGCACCGATGAGTCACGAGGACGCACTCACGTTGGTGAGCATGGGGCCGAGCGCACACCACGTACCGTCCGAGGACCTCCGGCAGGGTCTGGCGGGACTACCCGACCCGCTCCCAGTGCCGCTGTCGTTCGTCCTGTCGGTCTTCCGGCGCCTGGACTAGCGCGCTACGGAGCTCAAGGAACACCTGGGGCACATCCCCGGGCTCCACGACGCGCCGCGTATCGCACGGCTTCTCCGCGCCTTCCTCGTAGTGAAACGACACCGCGACCGAACGCGCCGCAGACGTGAGCAACACCCGTTGCAACGCCTGCCCCGCCCGCAGCCAATCGATGGGGCCGGCTCCACGTGTGGTGAGCACAGCCCGCCCCGGTGCTTCATCGCAGCGATGGAGCACCGCACCTTCGAGCCGCGCGGCCTCAGCCAGCTCAGCGAAGGCAGGCAGAGACGACACTTGCGCGCCAGACGCCTGTCCCGGTCTCACTGGATGCAGCGCGACGGAACGCGGATTCGCCGGGCGCAACGCCGCGGCGTACAGCAGCCGCTCGGCCCGCGTGACCCGATGCCTGCCGGCCAGCCGTACGGTCGCCAGAAGCGCGGGACTCCCGGAGTCGGGAAGCAGCCGTACGACCGCCTCATGCCCGAGTTGGGCCGCCGCGAGGCGAAGATTCACCAGCGCGGCCCCGCAACTCAAATGCAGCCTCCGCCCGGTCGCGTCGCGCGTCGCGGGAAACCGGTCCGGATCCGCGCGCACCTCGATCAGGCCGGGAACGACCCTGAATCGCCAGGCATGGACCTCGTGAACGGTCGGTCCCATCGTCGCCGCCACGACGAGGCGTTCCGCCGAGCTGCGAACAACGGCGCTCGTGTGCACGCCGACCTCCAGGGGACGCGGTCCTTCTGCGTGAGTGCAGCGAACGGTATCCCAAATGTGAGCCGGCGCACATAGGCATTGACCTGCGGTGACGAGCGTCCGGCCGTCCCGATTTGACGCTCATCGGCCGTCCTCCTAAAGTCATCCATGCCCAAGGGGATGCGGGACGCCGAGAGGCGGACGGCCCCGGGGAACCAGTCCTGAGAAAAGCGGTTCGAGCCTCGCTCGGCCTGTAGTACGATGGTCTGGTCAGCCCGAGACGGGATGCAGGACGCCGCAAGGTGGCCGGCCCGGAGGGCGAAACCCTACGAATCGAAGACGGCGGCCTTCGGGTGCGCCGGACGATGATGCGCAGGAACCGGGCAGCTCTCAACCGTCGAATAGATCTTAACCAGATCAACTTGACAGACGAGAACAGCCTGGTAAGTTAGAAGGGTTGCCCCGGAGCCTGGATCTGCGAGAGCGGGTTCGGCGCGGTGGGTGTCCGTTTCTTGAGAACTCAACAGCGTGTTAAAAGCCAGTGCCTTTATATGGTTCGGTCATGGTACCGGATCACCCCGAGGCCGGCGGTCTGCTTCTACTTTGTGGGGGTGGGTTGTTGGTCTGGGATTTCTTTGAGGCAAAATGTCATGGCTCTCCTTACCGGGAGGGTTGTGGATTCTGCTGGGATTGTTTCCGAGGTTTGGCCATCGGGGTTCGCCCCCGG